>NZ_WLVC01000077.1:0-7486 GCF_016859735.1 Lelliottia sp. RWM.1
GCCAGAAGAGGTGGCGCGAATCTTCGAACTAAGGTCCGAACTCACGCGGTTCCAGCGCACGCTCGGGGCTATGGCCGAGCTGGTGCGAAAGCTCGTTCGCGGCCACTTTCCCTGCATCAGCGCCGAAATGACACCATATTTCCACGACGTCGCGGACCATGTCCACCGCGTGCAGTCCATGGTCGACGGCCTCCTGCTTGTCCTGTCCACGGTCTTCGAGGCCAGCAGCCTTCTGGAAGCGCAAAGGATCGGTGTGGTCACTCGCCAGCTCGCGGCCTGGGCGGCGATCTTGGCGGTCCCGACGGCGATCGCCGGAATATATGGCATGAACTTCAAGCACATGCCGGAACTGGACACGCCATATGGCTACTTCGTCGTGCTCGGAGTGATAGCGGTGTTCTGCCTTCTCCTATTCATGCGCTTCAAGAAGGCCAAGTGGCTATGAGTAACGCACTTCGCGAGCTTCTCCGTCCGCCGAGTCACAGCGCGCTTTGTGCGCGAGCGTGTCCAATCCAGTTCAAGATGAAGGTGCTTCCATGACCTCCCAGGTGACCGACGTTCTAGAAGCAGTCCAGTCATTCATCGCCAAAGGCTATGACCGCGAATACCGCGTCAAGGACGGCAATCTCGTCGATCTCGAACTAGGGTCAACCCTCGATGCATGCAGCATTCGCGTCGATGCGGCGTTGCGCCTCGAGAGCGGGGACGACGGCGAAGATGCCTCCAACATCTACGCGATCACCGATCCGGCGACAGAGCATAAAGGCCTGTTGATCGACGCCTTCGACGTGTTCCACGAAATCTGCCCCCGCGACTTGTCCGAGCGCCTTGTGGCGCATCGGGAAACAGCACCGGCAGGTGACCAGGACGCGCCGAGCAAGCACGGACTACGGAAAGTCTACAAGAGCGAGTTTCACAGCGATCCCGAGCGTTACGTTCTGCGCGAGGGCTTTCCAGACTTCCCGCCATGCCCTTTCGGCCAATCCTTCAGCATCCTCGGCTTCGATACCGCCGAGCAGGAATATGTCTGGCTCGTCACGAGCATCATTCGAGATCCTCGGCTGATCAGGGTTCCATACCAGGGCGAAGACGTCATCAGCGACGAATAGCGGTGTCGCTTAGCCGGAAAGGCTGGCCTTCCTGGCCCACACATCTGCAGGCTGAACTTTAAGAACATCGAAAATTAGGAGGTGATTATGGACTGGAACAAGGACCACATACGAGAAACTATGCTCTTGCTGGAGACAGCAGCGTTGCACAGCGCTCGCGAAAACTACCTGGACTATGTCTCTACCGCTCGGCTCGATCGGAGCGAACCGATCGAAAACGACGAACTAGCTCAGGCCGAGGTCGCGAGCGACTTCGCTGAAGCGCTCGATGACACGCTCCATGACTACGCCAATAAACTCGAAAAGCTCAGGACGATCGATTTCGGCCCCAAGTTGGCCGTCAACGAAGGCGCTGTCGTCAAGCTGTCCGGCCGCCACTTTGTGATCGCGGTGTCAACGAGCAAGTTTACCTGTCAGGGGCGTGAGCTCATGGGCATTTCCACGATGGCGCCGATCTTCGAAGCGATCGAGGGTGCCCGAGCCGGGGAGACCGTGCAGTTCAACGGCCGGGACCTCACCGTAGAAGACGTGGAATAAAGCCCTCCACCGCAGCCGGCGCGCTAGTGCCGAACGCCCTGCATCTCTTTCTGCATGCATACGGTCACTTGCAGCCGCGTTGACCTGGCTCATCAAAGGCAAACTCATGACAACACCTTCATTCTTCATCACCCCCGGATACGGGACGCGCCTGCATGACGCGCTTCATTATTCTCAGGCAATGCGCATTGGTGACCGCGTGGAGATCTCCGGACAGGGCGGATGGAACGACGATCTCGTCATTCCGGAGTCGATTGAGGAAGAGATCGAGCAGGCGTTCAAGAACGTGGAACGGACGCTCGCGACCGCCGGAGCACGCTGGCCGCATGTGGTCCACGTCAATTCCTATCACGTCGGTGGATTCCCTCCCGTGATCAACGAAACAATGGCCAAGCTGTATCGCCACTACATGCCCGACCGCGCTCCAATCTGGACGCAGTTGGGAATCGAAGCGCTGGGGCTTCCAACCATGCGTATCGAAATTCGCGTAACAGCTATCATCGCCTGACCCCGCGGTTCGTGCAGGCGCCGTGCCGCGCTAATCCCGCACGCCCTGCGCCCGCTTCTCCATGCATATCATCGTATCGAGAGATCCGGTTATCATCGGCGTGCTCGGAGAACGGGGGGCCGCCTTGGCCTGGTTGGCGCGCCTCGGCTGCCTGCGGGCGATGGCCAGCACTGCCAGGAGCGTGAGCAACGCCGCCGCATAAAGGAACAGGCCGCCAGGGCCGACGATATTCATTGCAGCTGCTCCTATTAGGGGGCCAGCGGCTGTCCCGATCCCGTTGAGCAACAGAAGCCCGCGCGCGGTGCCGAGTAGCCGACCGGCCGGAAGATCGTCGTTTGCGACGGCGAGACACAACGAATAAATCGGGATGCCAAAGCCGCCGAACAGCGCACCTGCCGCAAGGAGCAGCGGCAGAGGCGCTTCCACCGCCAACGCTACGCCGATGGCAGACGCTGCGGACGCCAGCGCCGCACCGGCGATGACAAGATTCCGGGGCACTCGATCCGAAAGCCAACCGAGTGGCCAATGGAAGGCGAGCGTTCCACCAAGAACCGCAGCCATGAAGGCGGAGATACCGCCCACATCGAGGCCGATGCTCTGGGCGAAGTTCGCGCCCATGCCCCAGAAACCACCGATAGCCAGGCCGGCCAGGAAAGCGCCAGCCGCAGCGAGAGGTGATACGAGGACGAGGTCCCTGAACGCGACCCATTCCTGTTCCACCTGGGCCGGCGGATGACTGGGCAGCAAGGTGATCGGAACCACCGCCGCTGATATCAGCAGCGACACGATGAGGAACAATGTCACGTCGGCGGGCGGTGCGATGTTGAGTAACGCCTGCCCGATTGCCCATGAGCCCATAGAGACAACTCCGAATATCGACAGGAGCTGCCCGCGTGTGGATGGCAATGCGTGGGCGTTGAGCCAACTCTCCGTTGCGAGGATCATGCCCGCGTAGGCGAAGCCGGTAATCAGGCGAAGCGGCATCCAGGCGATCGGCTCCACGAACGCCACATGGAGAAGGGCGGTCATCGAGGCAATGGCCGCGAAGCCGGCGAAGGTTCTGACATGTCCCACGGAGACGATGATCGGTGGCAACACGAGCGCGCCGATCGTGAAACCCGCGAAATAGAAGGACATCATCGCGCTGATCGCGCCGGTCGAGAACCCCTTATGGCCGGCTCTCACGATCAGGAGCGTGCTCAGCAGGCCATTGCCCAGCAGCAGAGCGGCGACGCTCAGCAGCAGCGCCGCCACCGGCGCGAGAACGAGGCCGCGCTTGCCCGCCGACCTCATGGTATCCATCGCCGGGCTCGTTCTCGGGCCTGACTTGAGGGTTGATACTCTGCCGCACTGATGAACTGGTCGAATGCTTCGCACCAGATGACGACCGTGTTGTAGTCACGGACATCGATGCCGGCAGGCACCTCGACGATGAAGCCGTTGAACGTCTTCACATCGCCCACGCGGACTGATCTGTCCTTGATTAGGAGAAAGGCCTCCTTCGTGTCGACGAAACGTGGTGCGAGGTAGAGCTTGTAGTCGGGACCAGGGGCGAGGCGCCCGATATGGGCGATACGGTCGCGCGAGACCCGGATCTCGCCTTCCCCCCAGTGAAGCAGGTCGCTGCCTTTGAGATCGCGGGCCAGACGCCCTGCGTAGAGCGTCTCGGCTGAGATGGTCCGCAAGGCCGCCGCGTCCGGGGCCTGGGGGGCGGTCAGGATCGGCAGCGTGTAGACACCGCCCGCGAAGCCCATGGCGAGCATCGCGAGATGGGTGGCAATCAGGATGACCCAGCGCCGCATCGGTTACACCAGCTCCAGTCCCTTCACGAGCTGATCGGCGTCGAGATGGAAGTCCGAGAATACGATGCGGCCGCCAGCGTCCATCACGGAGAACCAGGGCGTTCCCCGCGTGCGGTAGTCCTCCATGAAGGTGGGAAGCGTCGCGCCGGCAGGTGGCTCGTCCTGACCGAACGCGACAGGAAGCGCATACTTGAGCTGGTTCACGCGCAGCTTCTCGAAGGTGTTCTCATCCGCTCCTTCGAAGACGGTCTGGATCACCGCGAAGCCCACGCCCTTGGCGCTCAATGCACCATGCAACCTTTGTAGCGTCGGAAATCCATGCAAATGGCAGCCACGGCACCAGTGCTGGAAGGCGAAGAGGACTTTCGGGCCGGTGCCGAGATCCGACAGCTTGAGCGGCGCGATGCTTTCTCCATCCGCGCCAATCCATCTCTGCACCCGCAGCTCGGGGGCTTGTCGTTCGTCGACGCTCATCTGATCCTCCAATTCCGATGCAGAAGTCCGATGAGTGGTCGCGTGTGGCGATGGCACGCGAACCTCACCGCCTTGATCCCCTACAGGTTGTAGGATGCGAGTTCGCCGACCGATACCTCGTGGCCAGCCCCGCCGTTCTTCCGTCGGTGTGTCACCGCCGCCCCTCAATGACAAAGGCGCGATAGCGGGAACCGGCAAAACGGTGCGCAGCGATGGTTTGGTAGGCGGGGCTATGATACCAATCACGGGCGGCCTGCATCGTCGGGAACCGCAAAATTACGGCCCCTTCGACGGGCGGCCCCTCCAAATGCTCCATCGCGCCATAAGCGGCGAGAAAGGTTACGTCGTGGCCATCGAACGATGGGCCGACGCCTGCAGAATAGGTTGCGAGTTCTTCCGGATCGGTGGTTTCTTCGCGGGTGAAGACGACGAACGCTTCCATCTTAAAGTCTTTCATAAGGTCGCATCTGCAGGCCACCGCCGCTGGCGATGGCCTTAAAGTCGTCAGGCTGGCAGCTCGAACCCGATTTTCGTGAGTGCCTCGACGCACGCATCCTGATCCTGCTGATAGTTGCCTCCGGAGATGCCGATCCCGCCGATCAACTTCCCGTCTTCCAGGATCGGATAGCCTCCGCCGACAGCGACCATCCGGGGGCGATAGGCCAGCGGCGCCACTTTTGGATCGTTCGAAACATAGTCGTTCCAGACATGGGTGGGGTACCCAAACGAGGCGGAACTCCAAGCCTTGTCGATGGCAACATCGACGGTGAGAAACGGCGCGTCATCAGTGCGCTCGAACGCGCGCAGGTTACCGGTGGCGTCGACGACGGCGACCGCAGCCGGGATGCCGATTGTACGTGCCGCGGCGATCGCCGCGTCGATGAGGGCGACGGCGGTTTCGCGGTTGATCGAGGCGGTGGCAATGGATTTCGTCATGAAATTTCCTTCGCCGTGGCGTAATCCGTCCGGCGTTCTTGAGGTTAGAAAAGACGTTCGGCGGTGGCAGTCATCAGAAGCCTTCGAGGACAATCTTGCCTCTTGCCGCGCCACTTTCGATCAGTGCGTGCACCGTCTTCAGATTGGCGGCATTAATTGGCGACAATTTTTCGGTTAGCGTCGTGCGAATTTTGCCGTCGTCCACCAGCACCGCCAGCGAATTGAGGATCTTGCCCTGCTCATCCATGTCGGGCGTGCCGTAGAGCGACCGTGTGAACATCAGCTCGTGGTGGATCGACACTGCCTTGCGCTTGAACAGCATGACGTCGAGCGCCTTGGGATCGTCGATGAATCCGAACCGTCCTTGCGGGGCGATCAGTTCGGCGATGTCGGATGCATGCTGCTCGGTATGCGTGGTCGAGAACACGAAAGCGGGAGCGCCGATGTTGAGCTCGGCAATCTGTGGCGCGAGCGGCCGAGAGTGGTCGATGACATGATGAGCCCCAAGCCCTTTAACCCACTCCTGGGTTTCCGGCCGAGAGGCGGTGGAGATGACGATGAGATCCGTGCGCTGTCGAGCGATCTGGATGGCGATCGACCCGACCCCACCCGCACCACCGATGATGAGGATCGCCGCCGCCCCGGGAACGGGCTTCGTCACGTCCAGGCGATCGAACATGGCTTCCCAGGCCGTCAACGTCGTGAGTGGCAGCGCCGCCGCTTCCGCCCAGTCGAGCGACGCGGGTTTACGACCGACGATCCGGGCGTCGACGAGATGGAACTCCGCATTGGTGCCAGGCCTTATGAGCGATCCGGCATAATAGACCTCGTCGCCTACCGCGAACTGCGTCACGTCGGGGCCGACCTCTTGCACGATCCCGGCCGCATCCCATCCCAGCACTTTCCAATCGCCATCAGCGGGCGGCGTGCTGCTGCGGATTTTGTAGTCGACCGGGTTGACCGAGACAGCCTTCACCTCAACCAGGATATCGCCTCCTTCAGCGACAGGCCGAGGCAGATCAATGTCGACCAGAGAGGCGTCCTCGGCGATGGGTCCCGGAACCTTGTAACCAACGGCTTTCATCGGTGTCTCCAGCTTGCTGTATCCTGAAGTCTTATCGATCAGATCGAAATTTCTTCCGAAATATACTCAGGATTTAAAGATTTCGCGTGTCAGACTATGAAGGTATGCGCGCAACATATCCAATAGCGGTACGACATAGTTTCCATACCTCGGAGCCGGATTCAGAAGTTTATCGAAAATAGCGGTTTATTGCTGTTCGGCGGGTGAGCATCCGGATGGAGGCGATAAGCGCCCAAGCGGTTGAGGAGTCGACCTCTCAGCGGTCGCGTTGGCAGGGGCGATCTCGCCCGCCGGTCTCACACCAACGTTGGCAAGCGACGGCGTCCGCTCGAAATCCGCTGACGGGGATACGCCTGCAATGCCGATTCGAAGCTATCGAAACTATAGCTACAGGGTATTGGGAAATCATACTGGACTGACGCTATAGTCTTCACGCATAACCACGACTCAAAATGGTCCAACACTTTTCTCTACGCTAATAGAGAATCCGGTATTCTGATTTTCAGTGAATTGGCTCGTTCGGCGGTTGTGCGCGCAAAGATCTTTTACAGAATTCTGAACTGAATCAGGTTCTGGTCTGTCGTGACAAGCAAGGGGGTTTCGCTATGGTCACCAGAGGTTTCACAGGCCGCGGTCCAGGCGGCGACCAGTCCGATCGGATACCGCCGGGTCAGCATCTCGTGGAGAATTTCCCTGTTCTGACGGCCGGGCCAACGCCGAGCGTGGAGCCCTCCGATTGGAAATTCACCGTCAAGATCGGTCCGAAGCCCGTCAAAGTGTGGAACTGGAGCGAGTTCAACGCCCTACCGAAGACCAAGATGACCCGAGACATTCACTGCGTCACGTCCTGGTCCAAGCTGGATACCGCCTGGGAGGGCGTACTCATCGAAGACATCCTTGCAGATGCAGGGCTCGATCGGCCCACCGATTTCGTCTTGGCGCACTGCTACGATAATTACTGGGGTCGGTTCCGGCTGAGGGCGAAATGACACCCTAAGCTTTCGGTTCCTTGGGCCAAAGATATTCGCCAGTCAGT
>NZ_WLVC01000078.1:0-7409 GCF_016859735.1 Lelliottia sp. RWM.1
CTTACCGCTCATGGGCACCTCTCTTTAAGTCATCTTAAATGACTCTGAGGTGTCTGTTAAACCCGTGGCGATTCACAATGCCTTGTTCACCGGAGAAGTCTCACCGGTCAGCGACGTAGCGGCCTGCACCCGTAATCCGCTGCGTTTTCGCCTGCAGGTGGGAGAGCACTATATGACATTGGTGGACCTGCCCGGTGTGGGGGAAAGTAGTTCACGCGATGCTGAATACGCTGCACTTTACCGTCAGCAACTTCCCCGACTTGACCTGGTATTGTGGCTGATCAAGGCCGATGATCGGGCGCTGGCGGTGGATGAGCATTTTTATCATCAGGTAATTGGTGAGTCATACCGGCATAAGGTGCTATTTGTTATTAGCCAGTCGGACAAGGTTGAACCCACCTGCGGTGGTGAAAAGCTGTCTACAGAGCAGAAACAAAATATCGGCCGCAAAATCTGTCTGCTGCATGAGCTGTTCCAACCTGTACATCCGGTATGTGCCATTTCAATTCGGGCTAAGTGGGGACTGCGGGTGATGGCCGAGCGGATGATTAAGTGCCTGCCGCGTGAGGCCAGCAGCCCGGTGGTGTCGCAACTGAAGCCCTCCTTTCGCACACCGACAGTCCAGAAAAAAGCGCGTGACGATTTTGGTGAAACGGTCGGCACGGCGCTGGATACGGTAAGTGCCCTGCCGTTGATACCGGCTCCGGTGCGGGCAGTCATACGCGCAGTGCGCGATACCGTAGTGTCGGTTGCCCGTACCGTCTGGAACTTCTTCTTCTGAATATTTAATCCTGCCAGTAGTTTTCCGAGCCCTGTCGCCTTCATGCGACAGGGCTCTCTTTTATTTGTTTTCCCGTTATGAGGAGTCTGCTTATGACCCGTCTGGCTTCGCGCTTTGGCGCTGCAAATCTTATCCGTCGTGACCGTCCGTTAACCCGCGAAGAGCTGTTTCGCGTGGTGCCCAGCGTATTCAGCGAGGACAAACACGAGTCCCGCAGTGAACGCTACACCTATATTCCCACCATCTCCCTGCTGGACAGCCTGCAGCGGGAAGGTTTCCAGCCATTCTTTGCCTGTCAGACACGAGTACGTGACCCCGGTCGTCGTGAGCATACGAAGCATATGCTGCGCCTGCGTCGGGAGAGGCAGATTACCAGTAAGCAGGTGCCGGAAATTATCCTGCTTAATTCACATGACGGCACCAGTTCATACCAGATGCTGCCGGGGTTGTTTCGTGCCGTCTGTGCGAATGGGCTCGTCTGCGGTAAGTCATTTGGCGAGGTAAGGGTGCCACACAAGGGGGATGTGGTGAGTCAGGTGATTGAGGGAGCGTATGAAGTGCTGGGGATTTTTGACCGTGTGGAAGAAAAGCGGGATGCCATGCAGTCGTTGCTGTTACCACCACCTGCGCAGCAGGCACTGGCGAAAGCCGCGCTGACGTATCGCTTTGGTGAGGACCACCAGCCTGTTACTGAATCGCAGATACTCTCCCCGCGCCGCTGGCAGGACGAAAGCAACGACCTGTGGACTATCTATCAGCGGATTCAGGAAAACCTGATTAAAGGTGGGCTCAGTGGCCGTAATGCCAAAGGCGGACGGTCGCATACCCGTGCGGTACGCGGCATTGATGGGGATGTGAAGCTTAACCGGGCACTGTGGGTGATGGCGGAAGCCATGCTCACGCAGCTGCAGTAGCCGCTTCATGTTACCACGTTGTTAATATCGGACATCACCTGTCCGCGTCGCGACGTGCTGGCGGTCCTCACTCCCCCGGGGATGGTCTGTAACCCCCGCCACAACTGACATTTGCAGAAATGAAAAATAGTTACTGTGGTGTCCATACCCTGACCGTGCCCCTCTTTAAAGTAATCACATCATTTTCAGTCAGTTAACTTTCCCGGAGAACCTCTCATGACACAGGCAGAACGCCGCCATGACCGGCTGGCTGTCAGGCTATCACTGATAATCAGCCGCCTGGTGGCGGGTGAAACGTTGAGTGTGCGCAAACTGGCCGCTGAGTTTGGCGTGTCAGTCCGTACGCTACGGCGTGATTTTCGTGAACGTCTTATGTACCTGGACCTTGAGTATCAGTCCGGTTATTGCCGTCTGCGCACCGCTGGCAGTGAGATGCAGATGGTACCGGATGTGCTTATCTTTGCCCACCGCAGCGGGCTGGCCGGGCTTTTTCCGGGCCTTGACCGCCGACTGGTGAATGCGTTGTTGATGTGTGATGAAGTTCCCTGCGTTATACCGCCTGCCAGTCCGGCATCCTCACCGTCAGAGCCTCTGTCATTCTGGCGACTGGTTCAGGCAATTACTGACCGAAGAAAAGTCACGCTGCTTGCTGACGGGCAGCGCTGTGAGCGACTGGCTCCGTGCCGGTTACTCATCCATCAGCAGACCTGGTATCTGATTGCCGAGCATAACGGACATATTGCCGTGTTCACGCTGGATGAAATTCATCTTGTTCAACCCCTGCAGGAGTCTTTCCGGCGTAACGATAGTTTATGTAGTCTGGCTGAAGACCCGGTATTCATTCAGGCCTTACCCCATTTTCGATTTATTCAGCAGTCACTGCTTGCGTTCGTTCCGGCTGATAACAGGCCGGAATAGTGCAGTTTTTTATCCACCTGGCAGCAAAGAGGAGTCCGATGCTGTTATCACCAGTATCGTCAAAAATCGGGGGATTCAGCCGACTCCTTGCCCTGACACTGCCCACTGATGTACTGGTGGGTATTATCCGGGGCATTTATGTATTCACAAAAACTATTCATCTGATTTCAGTAAGGAAAAAAATGAAACTGATTAAATTATTACCTCTGCTGGCAATGATTGCGGGCTCCAGCTTTGCTGCATCACCGGAGAGTACGGTCAAAGCATCAGGCTGTCTGGCAGTAAACGATATGCTTGAGAACCTCAATTCGCGGGAGTCCTGTGTTTCAGTCGATATCACCAGAACCTTATCTGAAGGCCGTTATCTGGCGGTTGCTAACCTGAGTAATGGCAATATCTACCCGGTCCGCATGACCCTCAGTGACGGTGTCATTACGGCACGTCCGGACACGGATGAAATTGATAAGCTCAATCAGCAGCAGGCGCAAAAGCGCCGGGAAGAGCAGTTACAGAAAAAGCTCGATTATTATAAAGCCCACCCACAGAAAGAGAGCGAGTTCGACAAAGCGAAAATGGCACATCTGAATCTTACTCAATATCACTCAGCCGCCTGCAGGGCCATTGGTCAAAAAGTATGGGATTCCATTCATGAAGATGTGTCGTGCCTGATGATTGAGAATGCACAGCCGGTCAGTGATAACACTCAAACGGGAACAGCCATTCTGCGCGGGCCAGGTGCGAGCAAATTTAAGCTCCCGGTGAAGTTCAGCGTGATTCAGGAGGATTTTATCCGTGTTGACGCTGATATAGCACCGGCTGCGCTGGCACAACTAAAGGCACAGATAGAAGCGTATAAAGAAAAACTGAACCAGCACTAATGAACTGAAAAGGATAACAGTATGAAAATTAAACCCTGTTTACCTGTCCTGCTGTCTCTTCTGGCCCCTGCCTTCACTCATGCAACAGTGACCGAACAACAGTGGGGTGAATGGTACGGCAATACGGGCGGTATGGAGTTTGCACTCAGCAGCGACAATCAGACCGGAGAGAAGCTGACCATCAGTTGCAGCAATAAAAAGATGGTTGTGGCCTGGCTGCTCCCGAAGGAGGATTACCGCGCCACCTCTGATGAAGGAATGAGCGAAGTGTATCTTCTGATTAACGATGAAAAATACTCGCTTGAGAATGAAACACTGCTTCCGGGCGAGGCCGTTCCTGCTCAGGTGGCTTTTGAAGCACTGAAGCAAACAGGAGCAAAAGACAAAGTGGCTTTCACCGCCTTTCAGTCAGGGGAATCGAAACCGTTCAGTGCCCGTGGTCTTCACGACGCGCTGAAAGATATCACCTGGCAGGATTGTCTCGATCAACCCTGACGGCTTTTCACATTAGTCATTCGACCAGCCCTGTTGCACATGTGCAACAGGGCTTTTTACTTTTTAAGGTTTTCAGCATGCCTGAATCCCCGTTACTACCACCTAGTTCTTTTACCCGGCAGCAGGCCGAAGCCATTATCTGTCTGTACCACAACGTCACCATCGAAGATGACCAGAACACGCATTTTCGTCTGGTTGTGCGCGACCATGATGGTGACATGGTCTGGCGGGCATGGAACTTTGAACCGGATGCCGGTGAAGGACTCAACCCATATATCCGGCGCTATGGCATCCGCAGGTTGTTACTCACCGGCTGAAAAACCTCATTCCCGACAACCATCCCCCGCACCATCCTTTATTACCCCACACGTCAGCCATCGCCGCTGGCATCTTTTATTGACGGAGACATTTCCATGACAACAGCGACACAGTACGACCTCGTACCCGCTAACGAATCCGATTTCAAACTCACAGTAACGCAGGTTCCCGACGAACAGCGTCTCGATTTCTGGCCGCAGCACTTTGGCGCTATCCCGCAGTGGATAACGATGGAACCCCGTATTTTCGCCTGGATGGGCCGCTTCTGTGCGGATTACAGCGGTGGTATCTGGTCCTTTTATAACCTCAGCAATGGCGGCGCGTTTATGGCCCCTGATGCTGACAGTGACGATAAATGGCATCTGTTCAACAACATGAACGGCAATGGTGCTCAAATGAGTGCAGAAGCCTCAGGTATCGCGGTCTGCCTGATTGAATACAGCCACCATGCTTGCCGTACAGAGTGTGACGCAGTGACCGCGCACTATTACCGCCTGCGGGACTATGCCCTGCAGCATCCTGAAGCCCACGCCATTTTGCGTATCATTGACTGACCGGAGGAGCAACGAATGAAACAGCTTTCCTTTTTACCCGGCGAGATAACGCCACAGGACCGGCGTCTCATCCAGCGGGCACTCAGGGTTCTGGACCGGCATCTGCATGAGCCCGGCGTGGCCTTCACCTCCACCCACGCCGTCCGTGAATGGCTGCGACTGCATATGGCCGCGCTTGAGCGGGAAGAGTTCAGAGTGTTGTATCTGGACAACCAGAATCAGCTTATTGCCCATGAGACGCTCTTTAGCGGCACGATTAACCGCACCGACGTGCATCCCCGGGAGGTCGTTAAGCGCGCCCTGTATTTCAATGCGGCGGCGGTGATACTGGCGCATAACCATCCTTCCGGCGAGACGACACCCAGCCAAGCCGATAAAGCCCTTACGCAGCGGCTGGTACAAATACTTCAGATGGTGGATATCCGCGTACCTGACCATCTGATTGTCGGCGGTAGGCAAATCTATTCGTTCGCAGAACACGGTCTGCTGTGAGGAATTACATGAAAATTATCAGTAAGCGCTGGGCAATGACGATATACCGCCAGCATCCGGCCTCCCGAATCTTTCGCTACTGCACCGGAAAATATCAGTGGCACGGTAGCGTCTGTCATTACACCGGCAGGGATGTTCCGGATACCACAGGAGTCCTGGCGGTATATGCCGAACGCCGCCAGGACCGTAACGGACCGTATGCCTGCCTGATGAGTATTACCCTGAACTGACAATAAAGGAGGTTATAAATGGGCAACATCACATGGGGCCTGCAGCGGGATATCACGCCGCGCCTGGGAGCCCGTCTGGTGCAGGAGGGGAACCGGCTGCATTATCTGGCTGACCGGACCAGTATCACCGGCAAGTTCAGTGACGCCGAATGTCTTAAGCTTGATGTGGCATTTCCACATTTTATCAGTCAGATGGAATCGATGCTGACCACTGGTGAAATGAATTCTCACCATGCCCACTGCGTCACCCTGTACCACAACGGTTTTACCTGCGAAGCCGATACCCTTGGTAGTTGCGGCTACGTATACCTCGTCGTTTACCCCACTCTGCGCTAACTAATTTCACGAGAGCAAACATGAAACCTCAACTTGCAGCAACTTCGCGGGCGGTAAAACCCTGCCTGTCACCTGTGGCTGTCTGGCAAATGCTACTGACACGCCTGCTGGAACAACACTATGGTCTTACCCTGAACGATACTCCTTTTAGTGATGAAACCGTTATTCAGAATCACATTAATGCCGGGATCAAGCTGGCTGATGCCGTTAACTTTCTGGTGGATAAGTACGAGCTTGTTCGTATCGACAGGAAGGGATTTAGTTGGCAGGAACAATCACCTTATCTTCGGGCCGTTGATATTCTGCGAGCACGGCAGGCAACTGGCTTGTTGCGGCAAAACCTTAACAATGCAGTACGCTGAATATTGCGTACAACCTTCCCGATTTATATTTCTGATCTTTCCCCCTTGTTTACATATTGCATAATGCGCCTTCCATTACCTGGCGGGCGCATTTGCTTTTTACGGACCAAATATCATGCAAACTGAAGCTGAAGTATTAACCGATCAAAGCGAGCTGATTTGCTCGACCAGTATTGAACGCATAGTGACAGGCCGTGATGCCGCACTAAAACAGATCGAGCAACTAATCCAGCAACTTGACAGCATTTCACGGCTAACATCTGAAATTGGTGGTGGTACAGCGCAAGACTGGGCGATGAAATCAGGACACCGCTACGACAGTTGGCTGATTGAAAATACAGATAAAGCGCTACCTGCGATAACGCGTAATATCGACCGTAATATCTGGCGTGATTTGATGTTGAAGTCTGGCATGATGGCATTAATGGATGCGGAGGCTCGTGAGCAGTGGCGCCAGAATCTGGAGGAATGCGACCTTCCCACCATTAGCGAGGCGAATGTCCTCAGTACCTTTGAGCAGTTACATCTGAACAAAATGGATGTTTTGAGCGTGGAATTATTAACGTTTTCAAAGGATTAAGTTGGGACTATAAAACCAATAACCCATGTAGTTTCGGTAAGAAGATTATTATCAGCAATTTAGTTAAATACGATAAATGGGGCTATAACCTGAACTGGGGCTGGCAACGTGACAGGCTGGCGGATCTTGAACGAATGCTCACGATCCTCGAGGGACAATCCATCCCTGACAGTCGTGCGGATGTTATCCGTCGTCTTGACGATCACATCCGTGAGAACAGGCACAGTACTCATTACGAAGATAAGATGTTTTCGATCAAATATTTTCAAAAAGGAACTGCACACATCATCTTTAATCGACCAGACCTGGTCGATAAACTGAATGACATTATCGCCCGACACTATCCCGGAATGCTGGCTGCAAGATAACGTTGATTTTTGTTGAGTAAATTCACTTACATCAGCAGTTACATTGAAAAAATCAAAGGTGTGAGCTGATGAAATTTTTCATGTAACTTATTGATTAAATTGGTGCCGATAATAGGAGTCGAACCTACGACCTTCGCATTACCGAAACTCGCGTAACCACATGAGTTTGTGAAGTGCGATTGT
>NZ_WLVC01000079.1:0-7249 GCF_016859735.1 Lelliottia sp. RWM.1
CCCGCAGGTGTGCAACATGCGAAAAAAAAAGCCCGTACTTGCGTACGAGCTCTTTCTCAAATATGGCGGTGAGGGGGACCGCTAAATATGAATGCAAAGATGTTCAATCTAATCCTGTAACCTAATAAAATTAAGCGTTTTTTCTTGATGCCTGTCCGATTGAAACCAATATAACCCTGACGAAACACACCACAGATGGCATACTGAATGGCATACCAGAAATGTGCAAGAATTTTTCATGGCATACTGGATGGCATACTGAAAACAGCAGGATTTTCCCTTTTATGGCACTACTTACTGACACTAAAGCCAGGCACATTAAACCTGATGACAGGCCGTTGCCTCATGGCGGAATTACGGGACTTACGCTTCATCCTTCATCAGCAAAGGGGAGGGGAAAGTGGGTTTTACGCTATGTAAGTCCTGTTACTCAAAAAAGGCGAAATGCCGGACTGGGGACTTATCCCGAAATCGGTATCGCGGAAGCAGCACGTATGGCGCAGGCCATGCGCGAACAACTGGCGACTGGTGATGATCCGCTTGAGTTGAAAAAAGCCGAAGCTGAGAAGGTTATTATTCCGACATTTGAAGCAGCAGCGCGTCAGGTTCACGCTGAACTCTCGCCGGGATGGAAAAACCAGAAGCACATAAAGCAGTGGCTATCAACACTGGAGCAGTATGCGTTTCCGTCATTAGGAACTAAACCACTCGACCGCATCACGCCTGCTGATGTGGCAGAAACATTGCGCCCTGTGTGGCTCACGCTGGCAGAAACAGCCAGTCGCGTAAAACAGCGAATCCATGCGGTAATGCAATGGGGATGGGCTCACGGGCACTGTGTTGCCAATCCTGTTGATGTTGTTGACCATTTACTGCCGGTACAGGCGGGTATTAATGTACGAACTGAGCACCAACCGGCGATGCCCTGGCGAAATGTACCGCTTTACGTGGCGACGAAAGTCTACAGTGACGAGCGCTATAACGTGACCCGTGCGTTGTTGCTGATTGTGATCCTTACCGGGGCGAGGTCAGGAGAAGCCCGTGGTATGCGCTGGCAGGAAGTTGATTTGGACAAGCGAATATGGATTGTTCCACCGGAAAGAATGAAGGCGGGGATTCAGCATCGTGTTCCATTATCTTTGCAGGCTGTCGCTGTGCTTGAAAAAATGCAGGGTTTGCACGATGAGCTGGTTTTCCCGTCACCACGAAAACAAATTGTATTGTCTGATATGGTGATGACCACTTTCCTGCGTAAAACGGGGGCTGTCAGCGATACGCCAGGACGCCTCGCAACCGCTCATGGATTTCGTTCCAGTTTCAGAGACTGGTGCAGTGAGCAGGGGATATCACGGGATGTGGCCGAACGGGCACTGGCACATACGCTGAAAAACAAAGTAGAGGCTGCGTACCATCGTACTGATTTACTGGAACAGCGTATTCCGGTGATGCAGGCTTGGGCTGATTACGTGTTTTCGGCAGTGAAGTAAACTTGTTCTGCGCCTTTCGGGGCGCTTTTCTTTTTTGGGCTTAACTGTTGATTGGGACAGAACTACGGGTACTACCTGTTCACCATAACCACCATGCAAATCCAGCCAGTGTTATATGAACAGGTAGGTTTATTAATAAGTCCAGGTTACTCTCCCGCTTCAAACTTCAGTGCCATTTCGTAATAGCTGTTATCATTAAGGTACCAGGGGAACATACATGACTGATTCATTAGAAGATCTCGATAATATCGAATTTTAGAGTAACTATCTTTTTTTATCACTTTATGCCGCAAATACAAACTTCTTGCTGACACTATAAAATTATAATCCTCAAGTTTTGATTTGACTTTATCTGAAATTGTATTTTTATTATTCATCTCGTAATAAATCGCTACCCCAGGCTCTTCCCAACGGCTGACCTCAATATCAAATGCTCCCAGCGTCCCCAGCCAGCTTCCCTGCGTACCACCAAACATTCGTTTATGAAAATAAAATCGGCTCATGTTTTTAAGGAGCCGTTCGGCATTTGTTGCCGAAGCACGGTCTTTACACTTAAAATATGCAAAAGAATGTGGTTGTGCCTCCAGCAACCAGATATCAACAATCCTTTTGTAGTAATCGGCAATATTCTTTCGTGCTGGACGAGGCATCCGGGAGTCAAGAGCAGGGAGAGCAATTGTACCATTCTCCTTGAGAGAAATTATTACTGCCAGTGATCTTTGTAGCATCTTAAACTCAAACAGCAGGCCTGCACGGATGAACAGTAGCGATAATTCCGAACCAGACTCCTTCACGATCTTGTCATTTTTAGATGAGTATTTTTCACATGGAATAACACCAAGACTCACCAGTTCCCGATAAAAACCGAGAGGGGCATCGGGATATTCCAGCGCATAGCAACATTCAGTTAGTCGGTATCTGATTAGATGCGGCATGGTTGATAATGCCAGCGCCTTATCATTCATCAACTCTTCCGTTACTCCAACAAGGAATTCACTGCCCACACCATTCTCGCGAGCAAGCTTGCTCAGCATAGCAATACTAAAATTTCGGGCGTATTCAGCAAATTGTTCATGCATAGTCCTGTTATAAGGCGTACCGCCAGCATCAGTTTTTTTATGGTACTCATCCATATTAGAAAAATAGTTGCTGTCAACAGACAGGTGAATTTCAAGAGCTGCCAGCAGATAGTGCCGGGTTATCTCAGCCGGTTTTCCGGTTATCCCTGTTTTCTGAAGTAGACCGTTGATTCTGCCAAATATGCGCGGATACCACTCTGCAGCGGGTTCTCCGTAGATGAAACTCATTACAACCTGACTGAAGTGAAGGCTGTCGATGGCATCAAACGCTGCTTTCTGTAAGGGGGTTGTTGCTGGCATAAGTTAGTGTCAAAAAAAGTAAGTGATAACTGCCAATTTTAGACACTATCAGACCTCATTACAATCCATCGCATACCAGCCAGTTGGCTCAGGTGGAGAATAACGGCGAATCGTTATTCAACAGACAACTTAATTTCGAACAGTTTAATGAGGTAGAAATATGATCGTCCATACCCCGACCGTGAAGATTCTTCGCATGCGTGCAGTTACAGCCAAACTCGGCATCGCCCGTTCGACCATTTACGACTGGCTCAATCCGAAGTCACCACGCTACGATGCTACTTTTCCAAAGCAGCGGCGACTGGGGCAACAGTCTGTAGGATGGCTGGAAGCAGAACTGGATCAATGGCTGCAGGAACGTGAAACGCCAAATATTTGAACACATTTTACCTGACAGGCTGGCATATAGCTCGTGCCCGGGAAAGGAATGCTGAAATATAGTCGGGGATAAGCGTTAATCCAGCCAGTCACGTATAAGTCGAGGTCGTTATTTTATTCTGGGGAGAGCAATAAATCTATTGAGGTACGGTATTTAAAAATTGTTATTTAATCTAAAAATATCCAAGGGATATATTATCTGATTGAGTATTACCTTCTAATTCTTAAAGAGGAAAATAACTAATGCACCTTGCGTATAATAAATATATTAATTTTTTAGCAACTTCAATTATTGATAAAGTTTGTGTTAACAAACCAGATATACCGATTTCTCATATTTGTCTTACTGGAGACGCTACTTTTTCTCGCTGAGCGCTGGCTGACACTGATTCATCTCGCTTTGCTCTCAATTTTAAAGAAATAAACGCTCTTCATGCGGTCCGGTAACGCCGGACGGCTCAATATCCACACACATTTGACTCAATTAAGGTGCAATATGCGCATTTACATCGACGATGGTTCTACACATATCAAAATGCTGTGGGAACAGCACGGCAGGACTTTCAGCCACCTCAGCCCTAACAGCTTCAAACGCGGATGGTCAGCCACGTTTGGTAACGGTAAGCCGTTTAACTACACCGCAGACAAAGAGAAATACTCGTTTGACCTGATTTCCCCCGACTCACTTACCACCAGCAATATTAAGTGGCAGTACAGCCCGCTCAATACCCTGGCAGTCCATCACGCGCTACAGACCAGCGGACTTAAGCCACAGGGCGTGGATATCGTGGTGACGCTACCGCTTGCGGAGTTCTATGATGAAGACGCCCAGTACCGGCTTGATAACATTGAGCGCAAGAAACAGAACCTGCTGCAACCGGTGGTGCTGAATAACGGTCACGTCTTTACCATTACCCGCGTCACCGTGCGCCCGGAGTCCATTCCTGCTGGGATTGCGCTGTGCGATCAACTCTCGTCCTCCAACTCGGTACTGATTATTGACCTTGGCGGAACGACGCTGGATATCTCGCAGGTCGCAGGCCAGATGTCTTCAGTATCGCGTATTTATGGCGATCCGGCGTTGGGTGTATCGCTGGTGACCGACGAGGTACAACAGGCATTACGTAAAGCCGGTATGGCGCTGTCCCGCTTCAACGTGGACCGGTTGATTATCAATCGTTTCGACGATACGTACTTAGCGAACAATATCAACGATCCGCGTGCTGTCGATAGCATAAAGCAGGCAATCCACAGCGGTATTGCACGTTACCGTGTGAGGGTACTGGAAGCGATGGATCGCTTCAAAGGCTATACCCATGTTGCGGTTGTTGGCGGAGGGGCCTGCCTGCTGGCTGATGACATTCGTACTCATGTTAACCTGCGCGAAGATCGTTTCTTTGTAGCACAGGAGCCGCAGTTCGCGCTGGTGCACGGACTGAAAGCCATTGGTTAACGGAGGTGGTCATGACTCGCAGAAAAGTATTGATTTATCTACGGCCTGAAACACATGCCAGCGAGCGCTTTGCTGATACAAGGATAGAGGCGCGTCATCGGGGTGATCGCGGTGAACTATCGCGGACAGCATTGCTGGCAGGTATAGCGCTGGGGGAAATTGACAGTCGGTTGCCGTCGGTGCTGGCGGCTCTGTTAGCTGACAATACGAGCCCGGAAACATTACGTATCATGCTGTCGTCGTTTCTGAACATTCAACCGGGTTCTGCTCCGTCTGTAATGGTGACGGCTACGGTGCCATCCCCTGCGGCAACGGAACAACCCACCAGCAGTGTTTCGGCAAAGAATCTGGCGGGTGCTCTGCCAGAGTGATTTGTTTTTGATGTTATATTATTACATAATTCAGATAAAAAACAAGACGCTCAGCCTTTGTGGCCGGGCGTCCTTTGCTTATTTCATTCTGTTCAATATTCTATAATACCATGAATACATGGATGAATTATGTTTCCCTCCATCACACAAGGTCTCCTCACGCACATCATAGTTATGCATCTCATTACTCAGAAAAAGCTTCGCGAATGGCACTATGGATGTATATACAGGGAATTGTTTTGTGCTAATCTGTCACTAATTTAACCCAGAAGAAAAATGTCATGAAAGAATTGCAGCCTATCGTCAGAAAATTGATGGAAGAATCACAACAGGCAGCCCAGCTACGTCTGGCCGAAGACCTTGCCCTTCTGAAGCAGGTTCTCGAAATTTATGATCAAAAAACTGTCGCAGAATGCTTACGTTCTGTCAGCAATAATGACTGGACAAGGGAATCCATTAATCGATGGATAAATGGTAAAACTGCCCCCAAACAGCTTGTTGAAGTCGAAGTAAAAATGCTTCATAACCTTTTGCCTGAACCACCAGCCCACCATCCTCATTATGAATTCCGCTTCATCGATCTTTTTGCAGGCATTGGCGGTATTCGTAGTGGTTTCGAAGCGATTGGCGGACAGTGTGTATTCACCAGCGAATGGAACGAGCAAGCGGTCAGAACCTACAAAGCAAACTGGTATAGCGACCCGAATGAGCATACATTCAACTCCGACATCCGCGAAATCACCTTAAGTGATAAGCCTGACATCCCGGAGTCTGAAGCCTACGCAAACATAGACAAACATATTCCACAGCATGATGTCCTGCTAGCGGGATTCCCCTGTCAGCCTTTCAGTCTGGCAGGGGTCAGCAAAAAGAATTCACTCGGCAGGGCACATGGGTTTGAGTGCGAAACTCAGGGAACACTCTTCTTTGATGTCGCCAGGATCATCGCGGTGAAAAAACCATCAATTTTCGTACTCGAAAACGTGAAAAACCTGAAGAGCCACGATAAAGGGAAAACATTCAAAGTGATTCAACAAACCCTCGATGAACTTGGATATGATGTCGCCGATGTTGACAGCTCAGGAGCATCAGATCCTAAAATCATCGATGGTAAACACTTTTTGCCCCAACACCGCGAACGTATCATTCTTGTTGGTTTTCGACGTGATCTCAAACTGGCAGAAAATTTCTCACTGCAGGATATTCAGAAATACTATCCCGCAGTTCGTCCTGCATTTAGAGAGCTACTTGATGATGAGGTAGATGAAAAATACATACTAACCGTCAAGCTCTGGGAATATCTCTACAATTACGCGAAAAAACATCAGGCTAAGGGTAATGGTTTTGGATTTGGACTGGTGTCACCCGATGACAGTCATGCTGTGGCAAGAACACTTTCGGCACGCTATCACAAAGACGGCTCAGAGATCCTCATTGACAGGGGATGGGATAAGGATAAGGGCGAAAAAGATTTTGGCGATGCGACAAATCTTGAACACCGCCCCCGTCGTCTGACCCCGCGAGAATGTGCGCGTCTCATGGGTTTTGAAAAACCTGGTGAATGCAAATTCCGTATTCCTGTTTCTGATACGCAGGCTTACCGCCAGTTTGGTAATTCGGTTGTAGTGCCCGTCTTTGAGGCCGTTGCAAAGCTACTGAAGCCGTACATTCAGAAAGCGGTTAGCAGCACTGATGAGCTAATACAAAAGGCAGGCTGATATGATTAAGGGCTGGCGAACACCTGCCCTTAATGTTTTATTTTTTCTCTTATCCCTGTAGATTGGTATCTCTTCGATAAAGGATTGTCCCTTATGAATCAGAACCTAAGAGATATCTTTCAGGCCGCTGCCGGAAAGTACCTGAGCGCTGTCGATGCCGAAGTCACGCGCTCTCATCAGCATGAAATTGGCGGGCTCGTAAAAGTGGGGTTTGGCGATGTACTGGGACGCCCTGGGAAAGATGAAACGCTGGAGCTCATGTGCAAAATGGTTTATATCACCGATGAAACAGGTGAGCCATTGATTGCTGATGATCTCGTCACCTGGTACGATGTCCGCCGAAAATCAAAGACCCGCGCTCCCGAGTACCGGCTTTACTACCGCGAGATGAATCGCCACAGATAATCTAGACACTTCCGAGCCGCTGATAATATTGTTTTTCGTATTCAGTTGGTGGCATATG
>NZ_WLVC01000007.1:0-167660 GCF_016859735.1 Lelliottia sp. RWM.1
CCTGTTAGGGCGTGGCTGGTAAGAGAGCCTTACAGGCGCATCAGAAAAACCTCCGGCTATGCCGGAGGATATTTATTATTCATCAGCCATTACAGGCGAAAAAATTAGCGACTACGGAAGACAATGCGGCCTTTGCTCAGGTCGTACGGGGTCAGCTCAACAGTCACTTTGTCGCCCGTTAAAATGCGGATGTAGTTTTTGCGCATTTTGCCGGAGATGTGCGCAGTTACCACGTGACCGTTTTCCAGTTCTACGCGAAACATGGTATTAGGCAACGTATCAAGTACGGTACCCTGCATTTCAATATTGTCTTCTTTGGCCATCTAATCCTCTGGGGTATCACTACCAAGTTTTGAACCGGCAAGATAATGCCGAAATTCATCAATTAAGTAAAGAATTGCGCGTTTAAAACGCAGCAAAACAGTTTCGGCGCATTGCCCAGTCGTCACGGTATAACCGCACGAGAAGCGCATTCGTAAAGGGGAGACGACAGGATAAACGTCAGAACGTTATCTAATGCGAAGAATTCCCAAACGGCGGCGGGGCAACAGGCAGAAGCTACTCTGCGGCGTAATTATAACACCCTCATAAAAAATATGCGGAAAACATTTATGCATTGGGCAGAAAGAGTGTTCGGGGTATCCAGAAGTTGCGTGGCAATGTTTCCTGGCGGTAGACATCAAGGTGTTCAATATACTGACGTCGGGCAATCTCGACAGCACCCAGCGAAGCGGTATGCTCATTCAGGACCTGACAATCAAGCAACTGGCCCCCGTGATGGGCAAATTCGCGGCAAAAGACCAGCAACGCGGTTTTGGAGGCGTTAATGGCGCGGGAGAACATCGATTCGCCACAGAAGAGCGTCCCTTGTGCTACACCATACATCCCGCCAACTAACTCACCCTCCTTCCACACTTCGATTGAGTGGGCATGGCCTAGTTCATGCAAGCGATGATAGGCGTCGATAATGTCGTGGGTGATCCAGGTTCCCTCATGACGATCGCTGGCGCAACCTTCAATCACTTGGCCGAAAGCGTGATTAAGAGTCACACGATAAGGGGATTTTGCGTGAAAACGCGTCATGCTCCGGCTGAGATGAAACTGGGCGGGCCACAATACTGCCCTGGGATCGGGAGACCACCACAAGATAGGGTCTCCAGGAGAAAACCAGGGGAAAATCCCGCGCTGGTAGGCCATTAATAGCCGCGCGGGACTGAGATCGCCGCCAAGCGCCAGCAGTCCGTTGGGTTCACGTAGCGCCCCTTCGGGGGAAGGGAACGCAATATTATGACGAGAAAGCTGGACCAGGCGCATGACAGAAGAACTCCAATACGCGAGTTAGGATCGGTTCAAATATAGTCTACAGACGCTGTTTAAACTGGTAGTAGCGACCCTGTTTCGCTAACAGTTCTGCGTGACTACCTTGCTCAATAATGTGTCCGTTGTCCATCACAATTATTTGATCGAAACTTGCCAGCCCGCGCAGGCGATGTGTCACCATGATCACCGTTTTTCCTTTCATGGCATTAGCCAGTAAATCAAGGATTTGGCTTTCGGTTGTCGCATCCAGACCTTCAGTTGGCTCATCCAGCAACATCAGCGGTGCGTCATGCAACAGTGCACGGGCAACCGCCAGGCGACGCAGCTCTCCACCGGAGAGCTGGCGTCCCCCTTCACCCAGCCAGCTATTCAGCCCGTCGTCTTCGAGCAGTTTATGCAGACCCACACGCTCCAGCATCGTGCGCAACTCCTCGTCAGAAGCCTGAGGGGCTGCCAGCAGCAGGTTGTCACGCAGGGTTGCGCTGAACAGATGTACACGTTGAGGAACGACACTGACTGTTTTTCGTAATGCCTGTTCGCTGAATTCAGTCAGTGGAAGGTCATTAAACAGAATTTGCCCGTTCCGGGGATCCCAGGCACGCGTTAATAACTGCAGAAGTGTCGATTTACCACAACCTGTACGCCCCAGAAGCGCAATACGTTTTCCTGCCTGAACGGATAAGGTAATCCCCTCCAGCGCGTTTTGGGCTTGCCCGGCATAATTGAAGGTGACGTCGTTGAGGTGCAGAGTGACTCGTTCAGGTACGCAGGCATGTTGTGCATCAAAACGCACCTCCGGCTCTTGTTCTGCAATTTGTGTTACGCGCAGAGCTGAGGCAATAACCTGGCCGAGATGCTGGAATGCTCCGGTTACGGGTGCGAGTGCTTCGAATGCTGCGAGGGCGCAGAAAACAAAGAGCGCAATTAGCGCACCAGGCTGAGTATTGCCACCCACGCCACCAGATGCCATCCATAGCATGACAATGACAGCGAAACCGCCAATTAACATCATCAGTGCCTGTGAAAACGCCGAGAGTTCGGACTGTTTACGCTGTGCCTCGTGCCAGTTAAGTTCCGTACTCTCCATCCGCGCGCGGTAGCGCTGGCTTGCACCAAAAATGGTTAGCTCCGCCTGCCCCTGTAGCCATGATGTCAATTGCTGACGGTATTCACCGCGCAGGCGAGTCAGATTTTCCCCGGTAGGTTTACCGGCGCGATAAAACAGCGGGGGCAGAAGGAGCAGTGTCAGTAACATGATGCCACCCAACGCCAGAGCGATAGGGACATCCAGTACGCAAAGACCAAGCGTCACGACGACGATCACCACAAACGCGCCCACCAGTGGTGAGATTACCCGCAAATAAAGATGATCAAGCGTATCGACATCTGCGACAACGCGGTTAAGTAATTCTCCCTGACGAAAACGTGCCAACCCAGCAGGGGAGAGTGGCAGCAGTTTGCTGAAGGTATAGATGCGTAGATGTTGCAGTACACGGAAGGTCGCATCATGGCTCACCAGACGTTCAAAATAACGTCCGGCAGTACGGGTGATCGCTGCACCACGGACACCCGCAGCTGGAAGCATATAGTTAAAGCTGTACAACCCGGCGACGCCAACAACGGCAGATGCTGACAGAAACCAACCGGAAAGTGTCAGTAAACCGATGCTGGCAAGCAGGGTTACAATTGCCAGAATAATACCAAGTGTCAGCATCCATTTGTGGCGCTTATACAGTGCAAGATATGGGAGTAAGGCGCGCATCAGATATCCTCCTGACGGTTAGCCAGCAGGGTGGCAAAGGGTCCCTGTGCGGCAGAGAGTGTGGCGTAATCGCCTTGCTCTACAATATGGCCATTCTCCATCACCCAAATCTGATCCCAGTCGGTAATGCCTTCCAGTTGATGGGTAACCATTAGCGTGGTTTGCTGAAGAGAAGCGGCATTGAGGGCCTGCATGACGCGCTGTTCGCTGTGCGCATCAAGGCTTGCTGCGGGTTCATCCAGAAGCAGCAACTGGCAAGGGTTAAGCAGAGCACGCGCAACGGCAATACGCTGAGCCTGGCCGACGGATAAACCGGCCGCCTGATCGCCAACGACGGTATCAACACCTTGCGGGAGTAACGGTAGAAACTCGCTGACCCAGGCGCGGTCGAGAACCGATTGCAGTTCATCTTCGCGTGCATCCGGACGGGCAAGCAGCACGTTTTCACGCAATGTCGGGGCAGGCAACTGCGGGTTTTGCCCCACCCAGCTTAGCTGCTTATGCCAGGCTTCCGGGTCAAGATCGCGCAACTCTGTCTTATTGATACGAAGGGATCCTGTGTAGGCCATAAAGCCAGATAACGCGTTCAGAAGCGAGCTTTTACCCGAACCACTGATACCTACCAATACCACGCGCTGACCTGCAGAGAGAGTAAAATTCAGCGGACCCGCCAGCACGTTGCCTTCAGGCGACAGAATAGAGAAATCGGTCGCTTCAACGCTCACGGGCTCTTTGGCGTTTAGCGTTACTTCACCGCGTTCAGGATGAGCCAATGGTGTCTCAAGGAAGGTTTTCAGACTATCTGCCGCGCCCACAGCCTGCGCTTTGGCATGATAGAACGTCCCGAGATCGCGAAGTGGCTGGAAAAACTCTGGAGCCAGAATCAGTGCCAGGAAACCGGCTGAAAGGGTAACGGCCGTACCGTAGTGCCCGAAATCCAGTGCGCCGAGATAGGAGAAACCAAAGTAAACAGCGACGAGTGCAATGGACAACGAGGTGAAGAACTCGAGGACACCAGAGGAGAGGAAGGCCAGACGCAAGACTTCCATGGTGCGCTGGCGAAAATCCTGCGATGCGAGGCGAATGTTTTCTGTCTCGGCTTCACCGCGACCAAAAATACGCAATGTTTCCATGCCGCGCAGTCGATCCAGAAAATGACCGCTTAATCGTCCCAGGGCCAGGAAATTACGACGGTTGGCATCCGCCGCTCCCATCCCTACCATCGCCATGAACAGTGGGATCAGTGGGGCGGTGCACAGTAAAATAAGTGCGGCCACCCAGTTAGACGGGAAAATAATGGCAACAATCAGAAGCGGGACGCAGACGGCCAGCGCCATCTGCGGGAGATAGCGTGCATAGTAATCATGCATATCGTCGATCTGTTCGAGGATCAACGTAGCCCAGCTTCCGGCGGGTTTTCCCTGAATCCAGGCAGGCCCGGCGTCATGAAGCCTGTCCAGCACCTGACGGCGTATCTCATAGCGAATATGTTGTCCGGCGTGAAAACCGACACGTTCGCGTAGCCAGACGACCCAGGCGCGCAGGACGAAAATCAGCACCAGCACGATAAAGGGAAGCAGGAGCGCTTCGCGCGGGATGTTCTCCATGATCATATGATTGAGAATGCGGGCCAGCAGCCATGCCTGGGCAACAATCAACAGACCGCTGATAAGTCCCAAAAGACGGGAAATATTCAGCCAGCGGCGGGAAAGAACGCTTTGCTGTTTCAGCCAGCGAGTTAACTCTTGTTGACGGGTTTTTTCCATTGCGTGCTTTGCAGGTGAGTTATAAGAAATTGGGCATCGCAATGTTACACGTCAGAAAAAATAAAGGCGACCTGTGGCCGCCTTTATTTACGTTTGTTACTGACTTGTAAAGATTATTTACCTTGCTCAGCCAGTCCATCAAGATAACGCTCGGCATCTAATGCTGCCATACAGCCAGTGCCCGCAGAGGTGATTGCCTGACGGTAAATGTGGTCCATAACATCACCCGCAGCAAAGACACCTGGGATGCTGGTCTGCGTGGCATTGCCATGAATACCTGACTGCACTTTGATGTAGCCGTTTTCCAGCGCCAGTTGACCTTCAAAGATGGCGGTGTTCGGACTGTGTCCGATTGCAACGAAGAGGCCTGCAACATCCAGTGAGTCCACGTTATCGGTATTCTGGGTATCACGAAGACGCAGCCCGGAAACGCCCATCTGATCGCCTGTTACTTCTTCCAGCGTGCGGTTTGTGTGCAGAACGATATTGCCACTCGCCACTTTGTCCATCAGACGTTTGATCAGAATTTTTTCCGCGCGGAACGTCTCACGGCGGTGGATCAGGTGTACTTCGGAGGCAATATTTGCCAGATACAGCGCTTCTTCAACGGCCGTGTTGCCACCGCCGATGACGGCAACTTTCTGGTTGCGATAGAAGAATCCGTCACAGGTTGCGCAGGCGGAGACGCCACGGCCTTTGAACGCCTCTTCTGACGGCAGGCCCAGGTAGCGCGCAGATGCGCCCGTCGCGATGATCAGTGCATCGCAGGTGTACTCACCGCTGTCGCCTGTCAAACGGAATGGACGGTTTTGCAGATCGACCTTATTGATATGGTCGAACAGAATTTCAGTATCGAATTTGGTCGCGTGTTCGTGCATACGCTCCATCAGCAGCGGCCCGGTCAGGTCATTCGGATCGCCTGGCCAGTTTTCTACTTCGGTGGTGGTGGTCAACTGACCGCCTTTTTCCATGCCGGTAATTAACACCGGTTGCAGGTTAGCGCGTGCAGCATAGACCGCTGCGGTGTATCCCGCAGGTCCAGAACCAAGGATTAGCAGCTTACTGTGTTTAGCCGTGCCCATGAGATCCCCATTGTTGTTGGCAGACATTTGGCTGGATTGTAGGGAATTTGTTGCCGTAAAAAAAGAGCACAGCGATTTTGATATCGATATGTGCAATAGACATTGACGATGGATCGAGCGCTATAACATAACGCTTTCTACTGAAAACCGGTTGTTTATAAGGCAATAAAATGAGGTTTATTCCCCGGCGGTAATGAATATCCGGCATGTTGTACTAAAAATCGATGTTTTGCTTTGACAATCCCCTGCGCTTTTGCGAAAACATTGAAGGAAGAAAAAAAGCCGCGTTAACAGTGTGCCGCATAGGCATGCACGTAAATGCCATTTTTACCGGGTCAACGAAATCTACGCATGGTGTGGACAGATGCCATACGTGATGTTGGTGGCTGCCTTTTCGGCAACGGTCTTCTTACCGTAGAACCCGCACTCGCATCGCGTATATTACATAACCAGGCGATGTGATGAGCAACGGGTACAGGCTCTGAACAGTGATGTGCACAGGGTCCAGGCAGGAGTAGGGAAGGAATACAGAGAGACAATAATAATGGTAGATAGCAAGAAGCGCCCTGGCAAAGATCTCGACCGTATCGATCGTAACATTCTTAATGAATTGCAAAAGGATGGGCGTATTTCCAACGTCGAGCTTTCAAAACGTGTGGGACTTTCCCCGACGCCGTGCCTTGAGCGTGTGCGCCGACTGGAAAGACAGGGTTTTATTCAGGGCTATACGGCTCTGTTAAACCCGCATTATCTGGATGCCTCACTTCTGGTATTTGTTGAGATTACTCTGAATCGTGGTGCACCGGATGTGTTTGAGCAATTTAACACCGCCGTGCAAAAACTTGAAGAAATTCAAGAGTGTCATCTGGTTTCAGGCGATTTCGACTATCTGTTGAAAACCCGTGTGCCGGATATGTCCGCCTATCGTAAGCTGCTGGGTGAAACCCTGCTGCGTCTGCCTGGCGTGAATGACACCCGCACCTATGTGGTGATGGAAGAAGTAAAACAGAGCAATCGTCTGGTAATTAAGACGCGCTAACACGGAACAGGTGCAAAATCAGCATAGTTTGATTACACTCCTGTTAATCCATACAGCAACAGTGCCGGGGTTACCCGGCGCTGTTGTCCGTTTTAGCAAACAGGCAGGACATGCCTGATACCTGGAGAGCCTTTCTTGAGCCAGGAATATACTGAAGACAAAGAAGTCACATTATCGAAGCTAAGCAGTGGACGCCGCCTTCTTGAGGCGTTGCTGATAGTTATTGCCCTTTTTGCCGTCTGGCTGATGGCAGCCTTACTCAGTTTCAATCCTTCGGATCCCAGTTGGTCACAAACTGCCTGGCATGAGCCTATCCATAATTTAGGTGGCATTCCAGGTGCGTGGCTTGCCGACACTCTGTTTTTCATCTTCGGTGTCATGGCCTATACCATTCCCGTCATTATCATTGGCGGATGTTGGTTTGCCTGGCGTCACCGTCAAAACGATGAATACATCGATTACTTTGCTGTTTCGCTACGCCTGATTGGCGCATTGGCAATCATTCTGACCTCTTGCGGGTTGGCGGCAATCAATGCGGATGACATCTGGTATTTCGCTTCGGGCGGGGTTATCGGCAGTTTGCTGAGTACCGCGCTTCAACCGATGCTGCACAGCAGTGGCGGAACAATAACGCTGTTGTGTATTTGGGCTGCGGGACTGACGTTGTTTACAGGCTGGTCATGGGTCAGTATCGCCGAGAAACTCGGCAGCCTCATCCTTAATATTCTGACTTTTGCCAGCAACCGTACGCGTCGTGATGATACGTGGGTCGATGAAGACGAGTATGAAGATGATGAGGACGATTCACCTGTAACACCTCGTGGTGAGTCCCGTCGGGCCCGGATTCTGCGCGGTGCGCTGGCACGGCGTAAGCGCGTTGCTGAAAAATTTGCCAATCCGCTTGGTCGCAAAACCGATGCGGCGCTCTTCTCTGGCAAGCGTATGGATGATGACGAGCAGATTGCGTATAGCACTGGGGGCGTGGCTGTCGATCCCGATGATGTGCTCTTCTCAGGTAATCGCGCCACACCGGACGACTATGACGAGTATGATCCGCTGCTAAATGGCCATTCGGTTACGGAACCGGTTGCTGTTGCGGCTGCCGCGATGACAGCAACACAAGCCTATGCAGCGCCTGTTGATGCCGTTATGCCTTCTGCGCCTGCCCCTACACCTGTGCCGGTCATGGAGCAGCCTGTGGTTGAGTGGCACTCTGCGCCAGCCGTTCACTCACCTGAACCTGTCATTGCCTCTGAACCGCATAGCTACGCGCCTGCTCAGCAGCAAGAACACTGGCAGCAACCTTATCAACCTGAACCGGTCTATGAATCCCAGCCTTTTGCGGAATACGAACCTCCGGTTTCTCCTTCTTACCAGGAATACACACCAGAGTCAGTTGAGCCTGAACAACCTGTTGTGGAACCTCTTGCTGATGCTGAAGAGGTGAAGCCCGCGCGTCCACCGATGTACTATTTTGAAGAAGTGGAAGAGAAGCGAGCCCGGGAGCGCGAACAGCTTGCTGCCTGGTATCAGCCTGTGCCGGAACCGGTTCAGGAACCGACTATTCGTCATTCTGCGCCGCCTTCTGTTTCAGCGCCGGTTGTAGATCCAACGGCATTCGTCTCCCCTGTAGCGGAGAGTGTCAAACATTCAGTTGCGCCCGCAGTTTCTGCCGCCGCTGTAGCTGCACCTGTCTTTAGCCTTGCAACAGGCGGCGCGCCACGTCCACAGGTGAAGGAAGGAATTGGCCCACAATTGCCGCGACCCAATCGGGTTCGCGTGCCAACACGCCGAGAGCTCGCTTCATTTGGTATCAAACTGCCTTCTCAGCGTATGGCGGAGGAAAAAGCGCGCGAATCTGAGTACGACGACGCGGATGAAATGCAGCAGGATGAGCTCGCTCGCCAGTTTGCCGCCACACAGCAGCATCGTTATGGTGAAGACTATCAACACGATACGCAGATTGGCCATGCGCATGACGACGAAGATGATGCGGCGGAAGCTGAGCTGGCACGACAGTTCGCTGCCACTCAGCAGCAACGTTACTCTGGTGAACAGCCAACGGGGGCGAATCCGTTCTCGCTATCGGATTTTGAATTCTCTCCGATGAAAGATTTGGTGGATGATGGCCCGAGTGAACCGTTATTCACGCCGAGCGTGATGCCAGAAGCTGAACCGGTTCGTCAGCCGCCAGCTCCAGCACCGCAGGCGCAGCTGCAACAGAGGGCTCCGCAGGCTTATGTGCAACCGCAGCAACCGCAATTCCAGCAACCTACGGCGCAGCCGCAGGAGAGCCTGATCCATCCGTTGTTGATGCGTAACGGCGATAGCCGTCCAATGCAAAAACCGAGCACGCCGTTGCCGTCACTGGATCTGTTAACGCCACCGCCGTCTGAAGTCGAGCCGGTCGACACCTTTGCTCTTGAGCAGATGGCCCGCCTGGTGGAAGCTCGTCTGGCTGATTTCCGTATCAAAGCGGATGTGGTGAATTACTCTCCTGGCCCGGTGATCACCCGCTTCGAGTTGAACCTGGCGCCTGGCGTAAAAGCGGCGCGTATTTCTAACCTGTCCCGTGACCTGGCGCGTTCACTCTCGACCGTTGCCGTACGTGTAGTGGAAGTCATTCCAGGTAAGCCGTATGTCGGGCTTGAGTTGCCGAACAAGAAGCGTCAAACCGTCTATCTGCGTGAAGTGCTGGATAACGCGAAGTTCCGCGAAAATCCGTCGCCGCTGACGGTTGTATTAGGGAAAGACATTGCGGGTGACCCGGTCGTGGCCGATTTGGCTAAGATGCCGCACCTGCTGGTGGCTGGTACTACCGGTTCGGGTAAATCGGTTGGTGTGAACGCCATGATCCTCAGCATGCTCTATAAAGCACAACCGGAAGATGTACGCTTCATCATGATCGACCCGAAAATGCTGGAGCTGTCGGTTTATGAGGGCATTCCGCATCTGCTGACTGAAGTTGTGACTGACATGAAGGACGCTGCCAATGCTCTGCGCTGGAGCGTTAATGAGATGGAGCGTCGCTACAAACTGATGTCGGCGCTGGGGGTGCGTAACCTTGCCGGTTATAACGAGAAAATTGCAGAGGCGGCGCGTATGGGCCGTCCAATTCCGGACCCATACTGGAAGCCCGGAGACAGCATGGATGCGCAGCATCCTGTGCTGGAAAAACTGCCGTATATCGTTGTGCTGGTAGATGAATTTGCCGACCTGATGATGACTGTTGGCAAGAAAGTGGAAGAGTTGATTGCGCGCCTTGCGCAGAAAGCGCGTGCGGCCGGTATTCACCTTGTTCTGGCAACACAGCGTCCTTCTGTAGATGTCATTACCGGTCTTATCAAGGCGAACATTCCCACGCGTATTGCGTTTACCGTGTCGAGCAAGATCGACTCACGCACTATCCTCGACCAGGGCGGCGCAGAGTCGTTGCTGGGGATGGGGGATATGCTTTATTCCGGGCCGAACTCGACGTCTCCTGTCCGTGTTCACGGTGCATTTGTACGCGATCAGGAAGTACATGCGGTTGTTCAGGACTGGAAAGCACGTGGTCGCCCACAGTACGTGGATGGTATTACCTCCGAGAGTGAAAACGAAGGTGGTGGCGGTGGTTTTGACGGTGCAGAAGAGCTGGATCCGTTATTCGACCAGGCTGTTAACTTTGTTACTGAGAAACGTAAAGCCTCTATCTCCGGTGTACAGCGTCAGTTCCGTATCGGTTATAACCGCGCGGCGCGTATCATCGAACAGATGGAAGCCCAGGGTATCGTGAGTGAGCAGGGGCATAACGGTAACCGTGAGGTGTTGGCTCCGCCGCCGTTTGATTGACCTTTCAGCGAATGCAAAGATGGGTAAATCAGCAAAAATTAAGCATTTTCTTCTGTCGCCTGCCTGCTGGCAGGTTCAGAATAGATGACAGAAACCCCATACCGGGATGATGTTTTTAAGGAATAACAATGAAAAAATTCGCCATCACCTGTGCATTATTGACCAGTTTTGTTGCCAGTAGCGTTTGGGCTGATGCCGCCAGCGACCTTAAAAGCCGACTGGATAAAGTGAGCAGCTTCCATGCCAGCTTTACGCAGAAGGTCACTGACGGCAGCGGTAATGCAGTGCAGGAAGGTCAGGGTGATTTATGGGTTAAGCGCCCGAATCTTTTCAACTGGCATATGACACAACCGGATGAAAGTATTTTGGTTTCTGATGGTAAAACGTTGTGGTTCTTTAACCCGTTTGTCGAACAGGCGACGGCCACATGGCTGAAAGATGCCACCAGTAACACTCCGTTTATGCTGATTGCCCGTAACCAGTCCAGTGACTGGCAGCAGTACAACATCAAACAAAATGGTGACGATTTTGTGCTGACGCCGAAAGGCAACAACGGCAACCTCAAACAGTTCACTATTAATGTGAGCAGCAGCGGGACTATCAATCAGTTCAGTGCAGTGGAGCAGGACGATCAGCGCAGTAGCTATCAACTGAAGTCCCAGCAAAACGGCGCAATCGACGCATCGAAATTCACGTTTACCCCGCCGCAGGGCGTAACGGTGGATGATCAACGTAAGTAAGAGGCGTGAGTGAGCAATCTGTCGCTCGATTTTTCGGATAATGCGTTTCAACCTCTGGCCGCGCGTATGCGGCCAGAAAATTTAGCGCAGTATATCGGCCAGCAACATTTGCTGGCTGCAGGTAAACCGTTGCCGCGTGCAATAGAAGCAGGTCATCTGCATTCGATGATCTTGTGGGGACCGCCGGGTACAGGCAAGACCACGCTGGCAGAAGTTATTGCCCGCTACGCTGATGCTGACGTAGAACGCCTCTCTGCAGTCACTTCCGGAGTGAAAGAGATCCGAGAAGCTATTGAACGTGCACGTCAAAATCGTCATGCCGGGCGTCGTACTATCCTCTTCGTCGATGAAGTCCACCGTTTCAATAAAAGCCAGCAGGATGCTTTCCTGCCTCATATAGAAGACGGTACGATTTTTTTTATTGGCGCGACGACTGAAAATCCCTCTTTTGAGCTCAATTCTGCACTCCTTTCCCGTGCCCGCGTTTACTTGCTGAAGTCACTTACGACAGACGATATTGAACAGGTTCTGACGCAGGCTATGGATGATAAAGCGCGCGGCTATGGCGGTCAGGATATCCTTCTGCCTGATGAAACGCGGCGGGCAATTGCGGAACTGGTGAACGGTGATGCTCGTCGTGCGTTGAATACGCTGGAAATGATGGCTGATATGGCCGAACTGGATGGTTCCGGTAAACGTATTCTGAAACCCGAGTTACTTACCGAAATTGCCGGAGAACGTAGCGCGCGTTTCGACAATAAAGGCGACAGGTTTTACGATCTCATCTCGGCTTTGCATAAATCCGTTCGTGGTAGCGCGCCGGATGCTGCGCTTTACTGGTATGCGCGAATTATCAGCGCAGGCGGCGATCCTCTTTATGTCGCGCGTCGTTGTCTGGCTATTGCGTCTGAAGATGTCGGTAATGCCGATCCGCGCGCGATGCAGGTGGCGATTTCCGCCTGGGATTGTTTTACCCGCGTAGGGCCTGCCGAAGGTGAGCGAGCTATTGCGCAGGCGATTGTTTATCTGGCGTGTGCGCCAAAAAGTAATGCTGTGTACACCGCATTTAAGGCTGCGATGGCGGATGCCCGTGAGCGTCCTGACTACGATGTTCCGGTGCATTTGCGTAATGCGCCGACGAAGCTGATGAAAGAGATGGGATACGGACAAGAATATCGTTATGCCCACGATGAGCCTAATGCTTATGCTGCCGGAGAGGAGTACTTTCCGCAGGAGATGGCACAAACGCGCTATTATCACCCCACAAACAGAGGTCTTGAAGGCAAGATTGGCGAAAAGCTCGCCTGGCTGGCCGGACAGGATCAAAATAGCCCTATAAAACGCTACCGTTAGTGCGATCGTTGCGGTAATGTTGGCAATGTATCCCTGTGACCGCAGGCTGTGGTCACTTTTTCCTATTTTAATTCGATAAGCACAGGATAAGCATGCTCGATCCCAATCTGCTGCGTAACGAGCCAGACGCAGTCGCTGAAAAACTGGCACGCCGGGGCTTTAAGCTGGATGTAGATAAGCTGCGCGCTCTTGAAGAGCGTCGTAAAGTTCTGCAGGTACAAACCGAAAATCTGCAGGCAGAGCGTAACTCTCGATCGAAATCCATCGGCCAGGCAAAAGCGCGCGGGGAAGACATTGAGCCATTGCGTCTGGAAGTGAATAAACTGGGTGAAGAACTGGATCAGGCAAAAGCTGAACTGGATCTTCTTCAGACTGAAATTCGTGATATCGCGCTGGCGATCCCGAATATTCCTGATGACAGCGTTCCTGTCGGTAAAGACGAAAATGACAACGTCGAAGTCAAACGCTGGGGCACGCCTCGCGAGTTCGACTTTGAAGTTCGTGACCACGTTACATTAGGCGAAATGCACGCGGGCCTTGATTTTGCAGCGGCTGTGAAGCTGACTGGTTCTCGTTTTGTCGTGATGAAAGGCCAGATTGCACATCTGCACCGTGCGCTGGCACAGTTCATGCTGGATCTGCACACCGAACAGCACGGCTATAGTGAAACCTACGTACCGTATCTGGTGAACCACGACACGCTGTACGGTACAGGGCAGTTGCCGAAATTTGCAGGCGATCTGTTCCATACTCGTCCTCTCGATGAAGAAGCCGACAGCAGTAACTACGCGCTGATCCCAACGGCGGAAGTTCCGCTGACAAACCTTGTTCGTGATGAGATCATTGACGAAGACGATCTGCCAATTAAACTGACAGCACACTCGCCATGCTTCCGTTCTGAGGCCGGTTCCTATGGTCGCGATACTCGTGGCCTGATCCGTATGCACCAGTTTGATAAAGTAGAGATGGTGCAGATTGTGCGTCCAGAAGAGTCTATGGATGCGCTGGAAGCGATGACAGGCCATGCTGAGAAAGTTCTGGAGCTGCTGGGTCTGCCATACCGTCGCGTAGCGCTGTGTACTGGTGACATGGGCTTCGGCGCGTGCAAAACCTTCGATCTTGAAGTATGGGTCCCGGCGCAGAATACCTACCGTGAAATCTCTTCTTGCTCGAACGTGGGTGATTTCCAGGCGCGCCGTATGCAGGCTCGTTGCCGGACTAAATCAGACAAGAAAACCCGTCTGGTTCATACCCTGAATGGTTCGGGTCTGGCTGTAGGTCGTACACTGGTTGCGGTGCTGGAAAACTATCAGCAGGCAGACGGTCGTATTGAGATCCCCGAAGTACTGCGTCCGTACATGAAAGGCCAACAGTACATTGGTTAATTTGCCTTAAAACAAAAAAGCGCCTTAAGGCGCTTTTTTTATGCCCCCGCTTTGACCCGAAGCAATAACGCCTCCCTCTAAAGTAGTAATACTCCTCCGAATGAAAGTCAGAATAAAAAACTGATAACGAAGAAATTCGTTATATATAAAACTATATAGCGGTTTGCGCCGCATCTTTTATTTGTGAGCAACCAAAGTGAGTATCTATGAAAATACAAGCGCCAGATGCTTTGCTGACTGCCGAAGTAAGTCGCCGTGGGTTGATGAAAACCACGGCCATTGGCGGTCTGGCTGTTGCCAGCAGTGCGTTCACGCTACCTTTCTCTCGCCTGGCATCGGCGGCAGATGCATTGTCCCCAGCCAGTGCTCCTGAGAAAGTCGTGTGGAGTGCCTGCACAGTAAACTGTGGGAGCCGTTGCCCGCTGCGTATGCACATCGTGGACGGCGAAATCCAATATGTCGAAACCGACAATACAGGTGACGACGACTATGAAGGGTTACATCAGGTTCGTGCCTGCTTGCGTGGTCGCTCTATGCGTCGCCGAGTCTATAACCCCGATCGCCTGAAGTATCCAATGAAACGTGTGGGTAAGCGCGGTGAAGGCAAATTCGAGCAAATTAGCTGGGATGAAGCTTATGACATCATCGCGACCAATATACAGCGTTTGATTAAAGAGTACGGCAATGAATCCATCTATCTGAACTATGGCACAGGCACACTGGGCGGTACGATGACCCGTTCGTGGCCGCCAGGAAACACACTGGTCGCTCGCCTGATGAACTGCTGTGGTGGCTATCTCAACCATTATGGCGATTACTCCTCAGCACAGATCGCTGCTGGTTTGAACTATACCTATGGTGGCTGGGCCGATGGCAACAGTCCGTCAGATATTGAAAATAGCAAGCTGGTGGTGCTGTTCGGTAACAACCCTGGTGAAACCCGCATGAGCGGTGGCGGGGTAACCTACTATGTTGAACAGGCTCGTGCGAAATCTAACGCGCGGATGATCATCATTGACCCACGATATACCGATACTGGTGCGGGCCGTGAAGATGAATGGATCCCTATCCGACCGGGTACAGATGCTGCGCTCGTCAGTGCTCTGGCATGGGTAATGATCACTGAAAACCTCGTGGATCAGCCATTCCTTGATAAATATTGTGTCGGTTACGATGAGAAAACATTGCCTGCCAGTGCCCCCGCGAATGGTCACTACAAGGCGTACATTCTCGGCCAGGGCAGTGATGGTATTGCGAAGACCCCACAATGGGCGTCTACCATCACCGGTATTCCGGTAGCGCGCATTGTGCAACTGGCTCGTGAGATCGGTTCGGCTAAACCCGCGTTTATTAGTCAGGGGTGGGGGCCGCAGCGCCACGCAAATGGTGAAATTGCCACGCGCGCGATATCGATGCTTTCCATTTTGACCGGTAATGTCGGGATTCACGGTGGAAACACAGGCGCGCGCGAAGGTTCTTATGAAGTCCCCTTCGAACGCATGCCGACTCTCGAAAATCCGGTACAGACAAGCATTTCCATGTTTATGTGGACTGATGCCATTGAACGCGGCCCGGAAATGACCGCGCTGCGCGATGGGGTGCGTGGGAAAGATAAGCTGGATGTGCCCATTAAGATGATCTGGAACTATGCCGGCAACTGCCTTATTAACCAGCACTCTGAGATCAACCGCACCCACGATATCCTGCAGGATGATAAGAAATGCGAGATGATTGTGGTGATCGACTGCCACATGACCTCGTCGGCAAAATATGCCGATATTCTTCTGCCGGATTGTACGGCATCGGAGCAGATGGATTTCGCGCTGGATGCCTCCTGCGGCAACATGTCTTACGTTATCTTCACCGATCAGGCCATCAAACCTCGCTTTGAGTGTAAAACCATCTATGAAATGACGTCTGAACTGGCAAAACGTCTTGGCGTAGAGCAGCAGTTTACCGAAGGACGAACTCAGGAAGGCTGGATGCGTTATCTGCACGAACTTTCACGTAAGGCTGTCCCGGATTTGCCTGATTTTGAAACGTTCCGTGAGCAGGGCATGTTTAAACAACGTGATCCAGAAGGTCATCATGTCGCCTATAAAGCGTTCCGTGAGGATCCTCACGCGAACCCACTGACGACACCGTCAGGTAAAATTGAAATTTATTCCGAAGAGTTGGCGAAAATTGCTGCAACCTGGGAGCTACCCGAGGGCGACGTTATCGATCCATTGCCCGTTTATACGCCTGGATTTGAGAACTATAACGATCCACTGACGGAAAAATTCCCGCTGCAGCTAACCGGTTTTCACTACAAAGCACGTGTTCACTCCACTTATGGCAACGTTGATGTCCTGAAGGCGTCATGTCGTCAGGAAATGTGGATCAACCCTATGGATGCAAAAGCGCGCGGAATCGGAAATGGCGATCGTGTGCGCATCTTTAATGGTCGTGGTGAAGTGCACATTGAAGCGAAAGTCACACCGCGCATGATGCCTGGCGTTGTCGCGCTGGGAGAAGGGGCCTGGTATAACCCGGATGCTAATCGCATCGATCAGGCTGGCAGCATTAATGTGCTGACTACGCAGCGCCCGTCGCCACTGGCGAAAGGCAATCCGTCCCACACAAACCTTGTTCAGGTTGAAAAGGTGTAAGGAGTAACCGATGACAACCCAGTATGGATTTTTTATTGATTCCAGTCGTTGCACCGGTTGCAAAACCTGCGAGCTGGCCTGCAAAGATTACAAAGACCTGACTCCGGATGTCAGCTTCCGCCGTATTTACGAATACGCTGGCGGAGACTGGCAGGAGGACAATGGTGTCTGGCATCAAAACGTGTTTGCTTACTATCTGTCGATCGCCTGTAACCACTGTGAAGATCCGGCATGCACAAAAGTGTGTCCGAGTGGTGCAATGCATAAGCGTGATGACGGTTTTGTCGTGGTGGACGAAGATGTCTGCATTGGCTGTCGTTACTGTCATATGGCTTGCCCGTATGGTGCGCCACAGTACAACGCGGCCAAAGGTCACATGACGAAGTGCGACGGCTGCTATACGCGTGTGGCAGACGGCAAAAAGCCAATCTGCGTGGAATCTTGCCCGCTGCGAGCGCTGGACTTTGGCCCAATCGAGGCGCTGCGCCAGAAACATGGTCAGCTCGCGGCTGTCGCGCCATTGCCATCCGCGCACTTCACTAAGCCGAGTATTGTGATTAAACCTAATGCCAACAGCCGTCCGACAGGTGATACCACCGGCTATCTGGCGAACCCGAAGGAGGTGTGAGATGGGTAGTGGATGGCATGAATGGCCGCTGATGATCTTCACGGTCTTTGGGCAATGTGTTGCCGGTGGGTTTATCGTACTCGCTTTGGCACTGCTAAAAGGCAATCTGAATGCTGAGCAACAGCAGCGCCTGGTACTGAGCATGTTTGGCTTGTGGGTGCTAATGGGGATTGGATTTCTTGCCTCCACTCTGCACCTCGGTTCACCACTGCGCGCATTTAATTCCCTGAATCGCGTTGGCGCATCATCGCTGAGTAATGAAATTGCCAGCGGAGCGATTTTCTTTGCTATTGGCGGTTTAGGCTGGTTACTGGCCGTTCTGAAAAAACTCCCGTCGGGATTGCGCAATATTTGGCTGATCCTGACGATGGTTCTGGGCGTAGTCTTCGTTTGGATGATGGTTCGGGTGTATAACACTATTGATACCGTACCGACCTGGTATAGCGTGTGGACGCCATTGAGTTTCTTCCTGACCATGTTCATCGGTGGGCCTCTGTTGGGCTTCCTGCTCCTGCGCGTCGCGCAGGTTGAGGGATGGGCGATGCGTTTATTACCTGCGGTTTCGATGCTGGCGCTGGTGATCAGTGCGATTGTCGTTATGATGCAAGGCGCTGAACTGGCAAGTATCCATAGTTCAATCCAGCAAGCATCTGCGCTAGTGCCTGATTACGGTTCATTGATGGCGTGGCGTATCGCACTGCTGGTGGCTGCATTGGTGTGCTGGATTATCCCTCAGATCAAAGGTTATCAACCGGCACTGCCGCTATTATCACTGGCATTTGTGCTCGTGCTGGCGGGGGAATTGATCGGTCGCGGGGTTTTCTACGGTCTTCATATGACCGTCGGGATGGCGATCGCCAGTTAGCGTTATTTTTTTGGTATAAAAAGCCGGGACTTAGTACCCGGCTTTTCTTTTTTCAATCATGAAATTTTTCAACTGTCGTTTGGTTTTAATTATTAATATAAATAAATAAAAACAAATAGATAACTCATGCTGATAGCAGACATGGCATCAGTAGGATTAGTTTTTCAAATCGACAGGGCGCATATTGTGCGTGTGGCCTGAACCAGTGGATTGACTTTGTTTTTGCCAGTGGCATGATGCGCACGAAATCTGAACTTCCTCACGGTTTTTAATTCATGTCCACCTATACCCGCCCAGTGCTGTTGTTGCTCTGTGGCCTGCTTTTGCTGACGTTGGCGATTGCGGTGTTAAACACCCTCGTCCCGCTTTGGCTCGCCCATGATAATTTGCCTACCTGGCAAGTTGGAATGATTGGTTCATCCTATTTTACCGGCAATCTGCTGGGAACCGTTCTTGCGGGTAAGCTTATCAAGCGTGTCGGTTTTAACCGTTGTTACTATCTGGCATCGCTGATTTTCGCTGCGGGTTGTGTCGGGCTGGGGCTAATGATGGGCTTCTGGAGCTGGCTCTCCTGGCGATTTATCGCGGGTGTGGGTTGCGCCATGATTTGGGTTGTGGTGGAAAGTGCACTGATGTGTAGCGGAACTTCACGTAACCGGGGACGTTTGCTTGCGGCTTACATGATGGTTTATTACGTTGGCACGGTACTCGGGCAACTGATGGTCAGTAAACTGCCGACAGACTTGATGAGCGTTCTGCCCTGGGTCACAGGCATGGTACTGGCCGCTATTCTGCCATTACTTTTTACACGTATTGTCAATCAGCAAAGCGAGCATCAGGAGGCCACGCATGTCTGGCCTATGCTGAAACTGCGCCAGGCACGTCTCGGGGTTAATGGCTGCGTGATCTCGGGTATTGTTCTTGGCTCGCTTTATGGTCTGATGCCGCTCTATTTAAACCACCAGGGCGTTAGCGATTCAGGAATTGGTTTCTGGATGGCCGTGATGGTCAGCGCCGGTATTGTGGGGCAATGGCCCATTGGACGTCTGGCCGATCGATTTGGGCGTTTGCTGATTTTACGCGTGCAGGTCTTTGTGGTGATCATGGGATGCATGGCGATGCTGAGCAATGCGGCGATGGCACCAGCACTGTTTATTCTGGGGGCAGCAGGTTTTACCTTGTATCCGGTTGCAATGGCGTGGGCTTGCGAAAAAGTCGAGCACCACCAACTGGTTGCCATGAATCAGGCATTACTGTTGAGCTATACCATAGGAAGTCTGCTTGGCCCAACGTTAACAGCGATGTTGATGCAGAACTATTCCGACAATTTGCTGTTTATTATGATTGCCAGCGTGTCGTTTATTTATCTTCTGATGCTGCTGCGCAAAGTGGGGGAGCATCCCACTCCTGTGGCGCACGCCTGAAACAAAAAAGCCCGGTTTTCACCGGGCTTTTTTTAATACATAACCTTGTGGCCGTACTGCTCAAGGATGCCTTTCACGCGTTCCATTGTCTCTTTCTTCGGCGGTTTCACGCCATCGAGCTTGTACTCTTCGCCCATCGCCACCCATTTATGTTTACCCAGTTCGTGATAGGGCAACAGTTCGATTTTTTCTACGTTGCCCATATCGCGGGTAAACTCACCAAGACGATGAGCCGATTCGTCATCATCTGACCAGCCAGGAACGACAACATAGCGGATCCAGGTTTTAATGCCTTTACCAGAGATGTACTTCGCGAACTCAAGCGTACGATGGTTAGAAACACCCACCAGGTTTTGGTGGATCTCATCGTTCATCTGTTTGAGATCGAGCATCACCAGGTCCGTCACTTCAAGCAGTTCATCAATGACGGGATCATAACGGCGAACAAAACCATTGGTGTCGAGGCAAGTATGAATGCCTTCTTTGTGACAAGCGCGGAACCAGTCACGCACAAATTCGGCCTGTAGAATGGCTTCGCCGCCGGATGCGGTAACGCCACCACCGGAAGCATTCATAAAGTGGCGATAGGTCACCACCTCTTTCATTAACTCTTCAACGGTAACTTCTTTGCCGCCGTGCGTGTCCCATGTATCGCGGTTATGGCAGTACAGGCAGCGCATCAGGCAGCCCTGGAAGAAAGTGATAAAACGGATCCCTGGGCCATCGACAGTGCCACAGGATTCAAAGGAGTGAATGCGACCAATAGTTGACATTGCGGTGATATCTCCAGATTCGGCCCGTCCGGGGCCTGTGCATGCACAGCTCAAAACCGGCTGTGTTTAAGTCTATTTTGGCTGATATCCATGAGTATAGATAGCGGACAAAAGAGACTGAGGTGGAGAGGGTGTTAAAAAGGCCCCACTGAAGTGGAGCCTTTATTCTACGCTTTTTAACGCGTGATTTCAGTCAATTCCAGTTAGATGGATTGAGTGAAAGTACGGGTGATAACGTCCTGCTGCTGTTCTTTCGTCAGGGAGTTAAAACGTACTGCGTAGCCAGATACGCGGATGGTCAGCTGCGGATATTTTTCCGGGTTTTCCATCGCGTCGAGCAACATTTCACGGTTCATAACGTTCACGTTCAGGTGCTGACCACCTTCGATGGACGCTTCGTGATGGAAGTAACCATCCATCAGACCCGCCAGGTTGGTTTTACGCACTTCGTCGTCTTTACCCAGGGCGTTTGGAACGATAGAGAAGGTATAAGAAATACCATCTTTCGCGTAAGCAAACGGCAGTTTAGCAACAGAGGTCAAAGAGGCTACAGCACCTTTCTGGTCACGACCGTGCATTGGGTTAGCACCTGGGCCAAATGGCGCACCAGCACGACGACCGTCTGGGGTGTTACCCGTTTTCTTACCATACACAACGTTAGAGGTGATGGTCAGAACAGACTGAGTCGGGATAGCGTTACGGTAGGTGTTCAGTTTCTGAATTTTCTTCATGAAACGTTCTACCAGGTCAACCGCCATGTCATCAACACGTGAATCGTTGTTACCAAATTGCGGGTATTCACCTTCGATTTCGAAATCAACAGCCAGGCCGTCTTCGTCACGAATTGGTTTAACTTTCGCATATTTGATTGCGGACAGGGAGTCAGCAGCAACGGACAGACCAGCGATACCACACGCCATAGTACGAACAACGTCACGGTCGTGCAGTGCCATCAGAGAGGCTTCGTAGCTGTATTTGTCGTGCATGTAGTGAATCACGTTCAGCGCGGTAACATACTGTTTAGCCAGCCAGTCCATGAAGTGATCCATGCGGTCCATCACTTCGTCGAAGTTCAGAACATCGCCTTTGATCGGTTCAGATTTAGGGCCAACCTGCATTTTCAGTTTTTCATCAACGCCGCCGTTGATTGCGTACAACATGGTTTTCGCCAGGTTTGCACGTGCACCGAAGAACTGCATTTGTTTACCAACGACCATTGGGCTTACGCAGCAAGCGATAGCGTAGTCATCGTTGTTGAAGTCCGGACGCATCAGGTCATCATTCTCATACTGCAGAGAAGAGGTGTCGATGGACACTTTAGCGGCAAATTTCTTGAAGTTCAGAGGCAGTTTTTCAGACCACAGAACAGTGATGTTTGGCTCCGGAGAAGGACCCATGGTGTACAGGGTATTCAGGAAGCGGAAGCTGTTTTTGGTAACCAGAGTACGGCCATCAACGCCCATACCACCGATAGATTCAGTTGCCCAGATTGGGTCACCGGAGAACAGTTCATCATATTCAGGGGTACGCAGGAAGCGAACCATACGCAGTTTCATGACCAGGTGGTCAATCATTTCCTGAGCGTCTTGTTCGGTGATTTTGCCTGCTTTGATGTCGCGTTCGATGTATGCATCCAGGAAGGTGGATACACGACCGAAGGACATTGCTGCACCATTCTGAGATTTAACCGCAGCCAGGTAGCCGAAGTAAGTCCACTGGATAGCTTCCTGAGCGTTGGTGGCAGGACCAGAGATATCGCAGCCATATTTAGCAGCCATTTCTTTGATCTGACCCAGCGCCCGGTGCTGTTCTGCGATTTCTTCACGCAGACGGATAGTGGCTTCCAGATTTACACCGTTTTCCAGATCAGACTGCAGGGAAACGAACTGTGCATATTTGTCTTTCAGGAGGAAGTCGATACCGTACAGCGCAACACGACGGTAGTCACCAATGATACGGCCACGGCCATACGCATCTGGCAGACCAGTCAGAACGCCAGATTTACGGCAGTTCAGGATGTCTTTGGTGTAAACATCAAATACGCCCTGGTTATGGGTCTTACGGTATTCGGTGAAGATTTTTTTCAGCATCGGGTCCAGTTCGCGATTGTACGCTTTGCAGGAACCTTCAACCATTTTGATACCACCAAACGGGATAATTGCACGTTTCAGTGGCGCTTCAGTCTGCAGACCAACAATTTTCTCAAGCGCTTTGTTGATGTAGCCAGCGTCGTGAGAAGTGATGGTGGATGCAACAGAGGTGTCAAAATCAACTGGCGCGTGAGTGCGGTTTTCCAGTTTAACGCCTTCCATTACGTTGTCCCACAGCTTGGTTGTTGCGTCGGTCGCACCAGCCAGGAAGGATTCGTCGCCTTCATACGGGGTATAGTTTTTCTGAATGAAGTCACGTACGTTTACTTCATTCTGCCAGTCACCTTTCGTAAAACCTTCCCAGGCTGTGGCTAACTTTTCATTAAGCTCGGACATGTAACACCTACCTTCTTAAGTGGATTTTTTATTTACTGCCTGAGAAAACCATCCATCAATGATGGTCGTCGCCACGCAGGTAAATGACCCAGTATGTCAACCCAACTAACAAACCCCCACCAATAATGTTCCCGATAGTGACCGGGATCAGGTTATCAGTAATGAAGTTCATAACAGTCAGGTGAGAGAAACTTTCCGGGGTTGAACCAACTGCAGTCCAGAACTCCGGGCTCGCAAAATGACGGATTACAATACCCATAGGGATCATAAACATGTTTGCGATACTGTGCTCAAAGCCGCTGGCAACAAACATCGCAACCGGTAGAACCATAATCATGGCTTTATCCATCAGGCTACGACCAGAATAGCTCATCCAGACAGCCAGGCAGACCATAAGGTTCGCAAGAATGCCAAGAGCAACGGCTTCGATAAATGTATGGTGCATTTTGTGGTCGGCAGTTTGCAGGACATTAAGGCCCCAGCCACCGTTAGCGGTCATATACTCGCCTGATAACCACATCAACAGAACAAAGAGTAGTGCGCCAATCAGGTTCCCAACGTAAACGTTAAGCCAGTTACGCGCCAGTTGTCCCCAGGTAATTCTTCCGCTGGCTTTCGCGACGACAATCAGAACCGTCGAGGTGAAAAGGTCAGCGCCACAAATCACACACAGGATCAAACCCAGTGAGAAGCAGATACCACCGATGAATTTGGCAATCCCAAAAGGCATTCCGGCTGTACCGGTGGTGGCAGTAATGTAGAAGACAAAAGCAATGGAGATGAACACACCAGCAGTAATCGCCAGATAGAACGTCTTCATCGGGTGTTTTGTTGCTTTATAGACACCCGCTTCTTCGGCAACTTTGGCCATCGCAGCTGGGAGTAATAGATCAAAAGGGTTGTCAGCTTTCACACTAACTCTCTCTTTATTAAGTCGGCGACGAGATACTAACAAAGCATTATAGAAGAGAAATTGATATAGATCATATCTCGCCTGGCTTATAGGCCCTCAAAGCGCATGGTTTTGCAACAATGTGGGTGTAAGTTTTTGATTATCCGTATAAAAATAAATTTTAAAAGTTATGAAAAGAGTTGAATTTTTTCTCCCGCCCCCCTGTTAAACAGTTAATTAAAATGGAGTATTACCCATAAAAAGTAACAGTAATACGCAGGCAATAATTATTATATTTACCTGTATTTAACTTTATTATTACAAACAAGTGTCATTGCTGAAGGAAATAAAAAACGGGGCAATGAAATTGCCCCGTAATATAGCCCAGACGATTGAATCCGCCTACAGTTGCTAATGTTATATGCGCTTATTTTGACCAGTAAGCGGCTTTTGCTTTCTGTAATTTCTCATACGCATTCAGCAGAGACTGGTGTGCAGGGAACGCTTTAAGATTGCTATCGACTGCCTGCAGGCCATAGAAGGGCTCTTCGCCGCTCAGTGCCGCGCTGGCCGCTTCGACGGCGTCTGCGCCATACATGCGCACAAACGCATTCAGGTATTGCAACGGTTGACGATCTTCTTCCTGCGCCAGCAACAGTAGCGTTTGCAAACAACGGTAGTAGTTGGTGCGTTCTGCAGAGAACACGGACTGGTTGAATTCCATTGTCCATTCAGTCCATGCCAGTGCCTGATCCAGATCCCCACCCGCCAGGGCAAGCATCGCTTTCAGTTCACCAATACGCAGAGTATACCAGCCATTATCTTTGCCGGTTGCCAGGCCCAGCAGCTCGCGTACGCGGGTGAAGTCATCATGGCCTTCATCGTCCAGTTGGGCGATCAGGTTAAGATAATCTTCTTTTTCCCACTCGCTGCCAGGCAAGGCCAGCAGCGTTTCACGGAGATGCGCACCCATGCTGTTGTTCGCCAGCCACAGATCTTCTGCTGGATAGATATCAGACATACCCGGCACAATAATACGGCAGGCATAGACGCTAAGGTGCTCGTAGTCGGCAATATACACTTCCTGGTCTTCAGCCTTGAAGATAGCCATCAGCGTGGCAAACTCTTCTTCTGTCGTGCCAGAGAAGCTCCAGTCAACAAACGGATAATCTGCATCTTGCTTAAACATATCCCAGGAGATCAAACCGCTGGAATCGATGAAGTGCGTCTCCAGGTTGGTATGCTCTGCCACTTCTTCATCATCGAAGGTTGGTGGCGTGAACACATCGAGATCCTTCAGGCTACGGCCTTGTAGCAGTTCGGTCACTGTACGCTCAAGTGCCACGCCGAAGTCTGGGTGTGCACCAAAGGAGGCGAAGCAGGTTCCGTTCGCCGGATTGAACAGCACTACGCAGATGACTGGATACTTGCCACCGAGAGAACCGTCATACGCAAAGATTGGGAAACCTTCAGCTTCCAGTTTAGCGATGGATTCCACCACGCCCGGATAACGCGCCAGCACATCCGCCGGAATTTCAGGCAGACTGATGGATTCCGCAATAATGCGGTTTTTGATGTGGCGTTCGAAGACTTCAGACAGACCCTGCACGCGCGCTTCATTACGGGTGTTACCCGCAGACATGCCGTTCGAAACATACAGGTTGCCGACGATGTTCATCGGAATATAAACAGTTTGTTCATCAGACTGACGAGTAAACGGCAGGGCGCAGATCCCACGCTCCTCGTTACCCGATTGCAGGTCGATCAGCATGCTGGCGGTAAGTTCGTTATCGGCATCGTAAAACGCACGAAGGCGAGCATCCAGAATGCCTTCCGGCAGTTCGTCATCTTCGGTCAGTGGAAACCATTTTTCATTCGGGTAATGAACGAATGGACCGTTAGCAACGGTGTCACCCAGCCAGAAATCGGCGAAGAAATAGTTCGTCGACAGACGCTCAAAATACTCACCCAGAGCAGAAGCCAATGCGGCTTTTTTGGTCGCGCCTTTCCCATTGGTAAAGCACAACGCACAGTCTTTGTCACGAATATGGACGGACCAGACGTGAGGAACAGGATTCAGCCAGGAGGCCTCTTCGATATTAAAGCCGAGGTCGGTCAGTTTCTGCTGGAAGCGAGCGATGGAATCTTCCAGGGCGGCGTCTTTGCCGGGGATAAACGTTTGAGTCATAGCGTTCACTTTTATCGTACGTAAAGCGCGCAATGATACGGGTTTTGCGTGACAGGTGCTATCTTCGCGAGGCGTGCGGCGTAAATAAAAGCCTGGGCTATTCTTAGATACAGTAACTGACTGTAAAGGCATATAAAAATGAAAGCATTCGATCTTCACAGAATGGCTTTTGATAAAGCCCCTCCCGATTTCTTATGGGAAGTTGCATTGCGTTGTCTCTATACCTTCGTTTTGGTCTTCCTGTTTCTGAAAATCACCGGGCGTCGCGGTGTTCGGCAGATGTCGTTATTTGAAGTGTTGATTATTCTGACACTGGGATCGGCGGCAGGGGACGTGGCATTTTATGACAACGTACCAATGATCCCTGTACTGGTGGTTTTTGTGTCTCTTGCACTGATGTACCGCCTGGTGATGTGGCTGATGTCAAAAAGCGAAAAACTGGAGGATTTGCTGGAAGGAAAGCCGGTCATCATCGTAGAAGAGGGGCAACTGGCCTGGCAGAAACTCCGTGAAGCGCATATGACGGAATTTGAGTTTTTTATGGAGCTACGTCTGAGCAATATTGAACAGCTTGGCCAGGTCAGGCTGGCCATTCTGGAAACAAATGGCCAAATCAGCGTCTATTACTATGAGGATGATGCGGTCAAACCAGGATTGTGTATTTTGCCGGAACGCTGCATTGAGCGCTTCAGGGTCATCCCGGAAGGTGGGGAATATGCGTGTGTGCGCTGTAGCGTTGTTATCAACTTGCAGGCAGGCGATCGCCAATTATGTCCCCGCTGTGCAAATCCAGAATGGTCGAAGGTTAGCTGGGCTAAACGCATTAGCTGACAGCCATTTTGTCGGTTTTGTGACAGCCCTCTGGCAGATTATATTGTGTGACGACGAACACATTTCTCAGGTCATAAGTTTTAGACATTGCGGCGCGTGTCACTGAATGATAAAACCGATATCCACAGTTATAACTTATGGCTTTTAGCGTGGTGAGGGGAAATGGCTCAAGTCTTTAATTTCAGTTCAGGTCCGGCAATGTTACCGGCAGATGTGCTTAAACAGGCTCAACAGGAACTTTGTGACTGGAACGGTCTGGGTACATCGGTGATGGAAATCAGCCACCGTGGTAAAGAATTTATTCAGGTGGCTGAAGAGGCAGAAAAGGATTTTCGCGATCTGCTGAATATTCCCTCGAACTATAAAGTATTGTTCTGCCACGGCGGCGGACGCGGTCAGTTTGCGGGTATCCCACTTAATCTATTGGGTAACAAAACCACTGCTGACTATGTTGATGCAGGCTACTGGGCTGCCAGCGCGGTAAAAGAAGCGCACAAATACTGCACTCCGAACGTTATTGATGCCAAAGTGACCGTTGAGGGTCTGCGTGCCGTTAAGCCGATGAGCGAGTGGCAGCTTTCCAGCGACGCTGCGTACCTGCACTACTGCCCGAACGAAACAATTGATGGTATTGCTATTCACGAAGAGCCCAATTTTGACAAGAACGTGGTTGTGACCGCGGATCTTTCTTCTACTATTCTTTCCACACCGCTGGATGTTAGCCGCTATGGCGTAATCTATGCGGGTGCGCAGAAAAATATCGGCCCTGCCGGCCTGACCCTCGTTATCGTGCGTGAAGACCTGCTGGGTAAAGCCCATCAGTCTTGTCCGTCAATTCTCGATTATACCGTGCTGAACGATAACGATTCCATGTTCAACACCCCACCGACATTTGCCTGGTATCTCTCCGGCCTGGTCTTTAAATGGCTGAAGCAAAATGGTGGTGTGGCGCAAATGGACAAGGTCAACCAACAAAAAGCGGATTTGTTGTACGGCGTGATTGATAAGAGCGATTTCTACCGTAACGACGTAGCGAAGACCAACCGATCTCGTATGAACGTGCCTTTCCAGTTAGCGGATGGCAATCTGGATAAAGTCTTCCTCGAAGAGTCGTTTGCTGCTGGCCTGCATGCGTTGAAAGGCCACCGGGTGGTAGGGGGTATGCGTGCCTCTATTTATAATGCGATGCCGCTGGAAGGCGTTAAGGCGCTGACCGATTTCATGATTGACTTCGAACGTCGTCACGGCTAATTGCGTTTTTTTCACCCCCGCAGTTCTGCTGCGGGGTTTTTATTATGTTGATTTGAGAGTTAAGTTTCATGGAATCCCTGACGTTAAACCCTATCGCGCGGGTGGATGGCACGATTAATCTGCCTGGTTCAAAAAGTGTCTCGAACCGCGCTCTGCTGCTGGCTGCTCTGGCAAATGGTACGACTGTCCTCACCAACCTTCTGGACAGCGATGATGTTCGCCATATGCTCAATGCGCTGAAGGCGTTGGGAGTTCATTACACGCTGTCTGACGATCGTACTCGTTGTGAAGTGACGGGGAACGGTGGTGCGCTGCGCTCTGCAGGCGCACTTGAGCTTTTCCTGGGAAATGCCGGGACAGCAATGCGTCCGCTGGCGGCCGCCCTGTGCCTGGGAAGTAATGACATCGTGCTGACTGGCGAGCCTCGCATGAAAGAGCGACCGATCGGCCATCTGGTTGATGCTCTGCGTCAGGGTGGGGCCCAGATTGATTATCTGGAACAAGAAAACTATCCGCCACTACGTCTTCGCGGTGGTTTTACCGGCGGTTCCGTTGATGTTGATGGCAGTGTCTCAAGCCAGTTTTTGACCGCATTGCTGATGACGGCTCCCCTGGCTGAGCAGGACACGGTGATCACCATTAAAGGTGAACTGGTCTCTAAACCGTATATTGATATCACGTTGCACCTGATGAAAACATTTGGTGTTGTGGTGGATAACCAGGCGTACCAGCGTTTCGTCGTGCGAGGTGCGCAGCAATACCAGTCACCAGGTCATTATCTGGTTGAAGGGGATGCATCCTCTGCGTCATATTTTCTTGCTGCCGGGGCGATTAAAGGCGGTACGGTGAAAGTCACGGGTATTGGTCGTAACAGCGTTCAGGGCGATATTCGCTTTGCTGATGTGCTGGAGAAAATGGGCGCTGTTGTCACCTGGGGCGATGACTTCATCTCCTGCACGCATGGCAAACTTGATGCCATCGATATGGATATGAATCATATTCCCGATGCGGCCATGACGATTGCGACGGCGGCCCTGTTTGCCAAAGGAACCACAACTCTGCGTAATATCTACAACTGGCGCGTGAAAGAGACTGACCGCCTGTTTGCAATGGCGACGGAGTTGCGTAAGGTTGGTGCTGAAGTGGAAGAGGGCGAGGATTTCATTCGCATAACACCACCGGCAAAACTGCAGTTTGCCGAGATTGGCACATATAACGATCACCGGATGGCGATGTGTTTTTCGCTGGTTGCGCTGTCTGACACGCCAGTAACTATTCTTGATCCGAAGTGTACGGCTAAAACGTTCCCTGATTATTTTGAACAGTTAGCACGCATCAGTACACTTGCCTAAGCTTTGCCAGCCGCACCTTTGGGTGCGGCGATCCCTTACGTTTCCTGACGATCATCCTCGCCCATTTCTTCTACACTCAGCTTCAATAATTCCGTAATTTGCACGCAAAGATAACAGTTGCAGGCGTTGGCGCGTATAATGCGCGGCGTTCATGTTAACGGTACGCCTTGATTAAGGAGAAAAAGATGACGGCAGTTGCCCCGGTAATCACCATTGATGGGCCAAGTGGCGCAGGGAAAGGTACTCTGTGTAAAGCGATGGCGGAAGCATTGCAATGGCATCTTTTAGATTCGGGAGCAATTTATCGCGTGTTGGCTCTGGCCGCGCTGCATCACCACGTTGATGTGGCCTCTGAAGAGGCGCTGGTTCCTCTGGCTGCGCATCTTGATGTTCGCTTTATCTCCACTGACGGTAATCTGGAAGTGATTCTTGAAGGTGAAGACGTGAGCGGTGAGATCCGCACTCAGGAAGTAGCGAATGCGGCATCGCAGGTTGCTGCTTTCCCGCGTGTTCGTGAAGCCCTTTTACGCCGTCAACGCGGTTTCCGCGAAGCGCCGGGTTTGATTGCTGACGGCCGCGATATGGGGACGGTCGTTTTCCCGGATGCACCTGTTAAAATTTTCCTTGATGCCTCCTCGGAAGAACGTGCTCATCGTCGCATGCTTCAGTTGCAGGAAAAGGGCTTTAGTGTTAACTTTGATCGCCTTTTATCCGAGATAAAAGAGCGCGATGATCGCGATCGAAATCGTGCTGTTGCACCACTTGTTCCTGCAGAAGATGCTTTAGTGCTGGATTCGACCAGTTTAACTATTGAGCAAGTGATTGAAAAAGCGTTACAATACGCGCGCCAAAAACTGGCACTCGCGTAACCGCGACAGATTTGTAGTACCCCGTTGCAATGGATTGACGGCGGGTATGTGAAACAACCCCATCCGGCATGGAGCCAGGTGGACGTTATATTAACCTGAAGATTAAACATGACTGAATCTTTTGCTCAACTCTTTGAAGAATCCTTAAAAACAATCGAAACCCGTCCGGGTTCCATCGTTCGTGGTGTTGTTGTTGCTATTGATAAAGATATCGTACTGGTTGACGCCGGTCTGAAATCTGAATCTGCTATCCCAGCAGAGCAGTTCAAAAACGCACAGGGCGAGCTGGAAATCCAGGTCGGTGACGAAGTTGACGTTGCGCTGGATGCAGTAGAAGACGGCTTCGGTGAAACTCTGCTGTCCCGTGAAAAAGCTAAACGTCACGAAGCTTGGATCACGCTGGAAAAAGCTTACGAAGAAGCTGAAACTGTAGTCGGTGTTATCAACGGCAAAGTTAAAGGTGGCTTCACTGTTGAGCTGAACGGTATTCGCGCGTTCCTGCCAGGTTCTTTGGTAGACGTTCGTCCGGTTCGCGACACTCTGCACCTGGAAGGCAAAGAGCTTGAATTCAAAGTAATCAAGCTTGACCAGAAACGTAACAACGTTGTTGTTTCTCGTCGTGCCGTTATCGAATCCGAGAACAGTGCAGAACGCGATCAACTGCTGGAAAACCTGCAGGAAGGCATGGAAGTCAAAGGTATCGTTAAGAACCTCACTGACTACGGCGCATTCGTTGATCTGGGCGGCGTTGATGGCCTGCTGCACATCACCGACATGGCGTGGAAACGCGTTAAGCACCCAAGCGAAATCGTGAACGTGGGCGACGAAATCACTGTTAAAGTGCTGAAGTTCGACCGCGAGCGTACCCGTGTGTCCCTGGGCCTGAAACAGCTGGGCGAAGATCCATGGGTTGCTATCGCTAAACGTTACCCAGAAGGTACTAAACTGACTGGTCGCGTTACCAACCTGACCGACTACGGCTGTTTCGTTGAAATCGAAGAAGGCGTTGAAGGCCTGGTTCACGTTTCCGAAATGGACTGGACCAACAAAAACATCCACCCATCCAAAGTTGTTAACGTTGGTGATGTTGTGGAAGTTATGGTTCTGGATATCGACGAAGAACGTCGTCGTATCTCCCTGGGCCTGAAACAGTGCAAAAACAACCCATGGCAGCAGTTCGCGGAAACCCACAACAAGGGCGACCGTGTTGAAGGTAAAATCAAGTCTATCACTGACTTCGGTATCTTCATCGGCCTGGACGGCGGCATCGACGGCCTAGTTCACCTGTCTGACATCTCCTGGAACGTTGCAGGCGAAGAAGCAGTACGTGAATACAAAAAAGGCGACGAAATCGCAGCAGTTGTTCTGCAGGTTGACGCAGAACGTGAGCGTATCTCTCTGGGCGTTAAACAGCTCGCAGAAGATCCGTTCAACAACTGGGTTGCACTGAACAAGAAAGGCGCAATCGTAAACGGTAAAGTGACTGCAGTTGACGCTAAAGGCGCAACCGTAGAACTGGCTGACGGCGTTGAAGGTTACCTGCGCGCTTCCGAAGCTTCACGTGACCGCGTTGAAGATGCAACTCTGGTTCTGAGTGTTGGTGACGACGTTGAAGCTAAATTCACCGGCGTTGACCGCAAGAACCGTGCAATCAGCCTGTCTGTTCGTGCTAAAGACGAAGCTGATGAGAAAGATGCAATCGCAACTGTTAACAAGCAGGAAGATGCAAACTTCTCTAACAACGCAATGGCTGAAGCTTTCAAAGCAGCTAAAGGCGAGTAATATCAAGTTCTCGGCATCATTTTGAGTGGTAACGTAATTACACCTCAAAGTATAACGAGCAGACTTGACAGATTGCAGGATTCGTCCTGTAATCAATAACAAAGGGCGGCTACGGCCGCCCTTGTTTAATAAGCTGTTTAGCTAATTGGTTTGAAGGAACCGGAGGAATCATGACCAAGTCAGAATTGATTGAGAGACTTGCCAGTCAGCAACCGCATATCCCTGCAAAGGCAGTGGAGGATGCTGTAAAAGAGATGCTGGAGCATATGGCCACCACTCTTGCCCAGGGCGAGCGCATTGAAATCCGCGGTTTCGGTAGCTTCTCCCTGCACTATCGTGCTCCACGAACCGGGCGTAACCCGAAGACAGGCGATAAAGTTGAGCTGGAAGGTAAGTACGTTCCGCACTTTAAGCCAGGTAAAGAACTGCGCGATCGCGCCAATATTTATGGAAACTGAGTTTACCCTTCTGAGATAAACTGAGTTAAAAAAAAAGCACCTGCGGGTGCTTTTTTTGTTTTTCCGCACCTTATCCTGAATAAGGCTCGCAGCGTTGGATTGACATTTCTGCAAAACGATAAAAATTCTGTAGTACCTGCCGTATGCTTCATCTTTCCTGCCTGACACCATTTTGTTCCCGCTACATACTTTCCCTGAAACAGGGAGGTGTATATGGGGATCCCCGCTATTAGCGTGTATGCCATTCTGGCAATACTGCCGTTGCTTTGGCTGCCAGTACTGCCTGGGATTCACGCTGTCTGGATAATGATGGCCGCAGGTGTATGGTTAGCTATTCAAAAGCGCTCCTGGCTGCGAGTGTTTGGTCTTTGGTCATTATTTTTTGCCTGGGGAATATTAGCGGCGCAAGAGAGCGTGTGGCCGATGCAGAACCTAACGAGCGGCTTGCAACAGGCTGAACTTGTTATTACGGGAACAGATGGTGCAACAATGCATCAGGGACAAATTGTGCGACTAAATGGCCATCCCTGGTTGGCAAAGACGGGGGTGACGCTTTATGGCAATTATCTGCCGCAGGCAGTCTGCACCGGGCAACGTTGGGCTATGGATCTCAGGCTTCGAGCTGTGCATGGCGAGTTGAATGACGGTGGTTTCGATGCACAACAAAGTGCGTTGTCACGACATCAAACGCTAAGTGGCCGATTTACCCATGCTGAGGTTATCGATGCGAGCTGCAGTTTACGCGAACGTTACCTTATTTCACTGCAAAAAAAACTTGCAGAATATCAGTGGGGGAGTGTCATTCTCGGGCTGGGAATGGGAGAGCGGTTGGCCGTTTCGCGCGAGACAAAGAATCTGATGCGGGAAACGGGAACACTACACCTGATGGCAATTTCTGGATTACATATCGCGCTTGGGGCCTCCGTCGTTTGGCTACTGGTTCGGGGACTGCAGTTTTGTTTACCTTGTCACTGGATTAACTGGCGTATACCTTTGCTCGCTGGCGTTCTTTTTGCCACTTTTTACGCCTGGTTAACGGGAATGCAGCCACCGGCATTTCGAACAGCGATTTCTCTTCTCGTGCTGGCTGCTCTGCGAATGAGCGGTCGACAATGGTCTTCCTGGCAGATTTGGGCCTGTTGCGTGGCGACGATCCTGGTTATCGATCCGATGGCGGTGCTCTCGCAGAGTCTTGCATTGTCTGCTTTCGCGGTGGCGGCACTGATATTTTGGTATCAGTGGTTACCATTACCACACTGGCCTCGCGTCCGTCGGATAAGGCCACTGATCAATCTGGGGTATCTGCAACTGGGTATGTTGTTCCTGTTATTACCGTTGCAGGTGCTCATGTTTCATGGGGTTAGCTTGTCTTCACTGGTGGCTAACCTTTTTGCTGTCCCCCTGGTCACCTTTATCTCTGTGCCATTGATCCTGCTGGGTATGGTGCTGCATTTATGCACATTATCTTCGGCAGAATCAGTTGCCTGGTTCGCAGCAGATAAATCTCTGTCCTTCCTTTTTGGTCTGCTAACACGATTGCCTGATGGTTGGCAGGTTGTTGATGAACGGTGGCAATACCTGACGTTGTTCCCTTGGTTGTGGGTTATTGGCTGGCGTCTCCGCGCCTGGAAAGCTGTGCCAGCAATATGTCTGACGATGTCAGTATTGTTGACGTTTCCGTTCTGGAAAGCGGTCAAGAACGAAAGCTGGACGGTGCATATGCTCGATGTCGGACAAGGACTGGCAATGGTTGTTGAGCGTCAGGGGAAGGCCATTTTATACGATACCGGGCTTGCATGGCCGGGCGGCGATAGTGCGCAGCAACTGATCATCCCTTGGTTGCGCTGGCATCATCTGACGCCTGAGGGTGTCGTGCTGAGTCATGAACATCTTGATCATGCTGGTGGGCTACAGTCACTGCATGCTACCTGGCCTGATATGTGGATACGAAGCCCGTTACGCTGGGCTGGTCATCTTCCCTGTTTTCGTGGAGAGAAGTGGCGATGGCACGGGTTAACGTTCTCAGTTCATTGGCCACCGGAAACATCCGTGGCAACCGGTAATAATCGTTCCTGCGTGGTTAAAATTGATGATGGAGAACACAGCGTGTTGTTAACTGGTGATATAGAAGCACAGGCTGAACTGGCGATGTTAAGTCGCCACTGGCGCGATCTTGCGTCTACACTCATTCAGGTCCCGCATCATGGCAGCAATACCTCTTCATCGCTTCCCCTGGTACAGCGTACGGATGGGAACATTGCGCTGGCATCAGCTGCGCGTTACAACGCGTGGCGATTTCCGTCAATAAAAGTGTCCAGGCGCTACAGAAAAGAGGGCTATATTTGGCATGATACACCTCAATCTGGACAAATCTCCGTGACCTTTTCGCAACATAGCTGGCAAATCCGCCGCTTACGAGAACATTATTTACCACGTTGGTATCATCAGTGGTTTGGCGCGCCCGTAGATAACGGGTAGAATATGCGGCTATTTCAACAAATGCTGGTTTTTTGAATGCATAACGACAAAGATCTCTCCACGTGGCAGACCTTCCGCCGACTCTGGCCGATGATTGCACCCTTTAAAACAGGCTTGATCGTGGCGGGCGTAGCGTTAATTCTCAACGCAGCCAGCGATACTTTTATGCTATCGCTCCTCAAACCGTTACTGGACGACGGTTTTGGTAAAACGGATCGCTCAGTGTTGCTTTGGATGCCTCTGGTGGTTATCGGCCTGATGATCTTACGCGGCATCACCAGCTATGTTTCCAGCTACTGCATTTCGTGGGTATCAGGGAAAGTCGTGATGAGCATGCGTCGTCGCCTGTTCAGCCACATGATGGGCATGCCAGTCTCTTTCTTTGACAAACAGTCCACCGGGACCTTGCTTTCGCGTATTACTTACGATTCAGAGCAGGTGGCCTCCTCCTCCTCCAGCGCATTGATAACCGTTGTGCGCGAAGGTGCATCAATTATCGGTCTGTTTGTGATGATGTTCTATTACAGTTGGCAGCTGTCTATCATCCTGATCGTTCTTGCACCTATTGTTTCCGTGGCAATTCGTGTCGTCTCTAAGCGTTTTCGCAACATCAGCAAGAACATGCAGAACACGATGGGCCAGGTAACAACCAGTGCAGAACAGATGTTGAAGGGGCACAAAGAAGTGTTAATTTTCGGCGGTCAAAATGTCGAAACTAAACGCTTTGATAAGGTCAGCAACAAGATGCGTCTGCAGGGGATGAAAATGGTCTCTGCCTCGTCAATCTCTGATCCTATCATTCAGTTGATTGCTTCTTTGGCGCTGGCGTTTGTACTTTACGCTGCGAGCTTCCCGAGTGTGATGGAGACACTGACCGCCGGTACGATCACCGTTGTCTTCTCATCAATGATTGCATTGATGCGTCCGCTCAAATCACTGACTAACGTGAACGCTCAATTCCAGCGTGGTATGGCGGCATGTCAGACGCTGTTCAGCATTCTGGATTCCGAGCAGGAAAAAGACGAAGGTACACGGGTTATTGAGCGTGCAAATGGCGATGTAGAATTCCGCAATGTGACGTTCACTTATCCAGGTCGCGAAACGCCGGCACTGCGTAATATCAATCTGACTATCCCTGCGGGCAAAACGGTTGCGCTGGTTGGGCGGTCAGGTTCGGGTAAATCTACCATTGCCAGCTTGATCACGCGTTTTTACGATATCAACGAAGGCGAAATCCTGTTAGATGGCCATGACTTACGGGAATATACCCTGCAGTCACTGCGTAATCAGGTGGCATTGGTATCCCAAAACGTTCATCTGTTTAACGATACGGTGGCGAACAACATCGCGTATGCACGTACTGAAGAGTACAGTCGCGAGCAGATTGAGAATGCTGCGCGCATGGCCTATGCGATGGACTTTATCAATAAAATGGATAACGGCCTTGATACGGTCATTGGCGAAAACGGAGTGCTTCTTTCCGGTGGACAACGTCAGCGTATTGCTATCGCCCGTGCTTTGCTGCGTGATAGCCCGATTCTGATTCTGGATGAAGCGACGTCAGCGCTGGATACTGAGTCCGAGCGTGCGATTCAGTCAGCGCTGGATGAGCTGCAAAAGAACCGTACCTCTTTGGTGATTGCGCATCGTCTTTCCACGATTGAACAGGCTGATGAAATCGTCGTTGTGGAAGACGGCCTGATTGTCGAGCGCGGAAGCCATGCCGATCTGCTGGCACATCGTGGCGTTTACGCCCAGCTTCATAAAATGCAGTTTGGCCAATGATTGCCCGCATCTGGTCTGGCGAGTCTCCACTGTGGTGGTTGCTTCTGCCGCTCTCCTGGCTTTATGGCCTGGTGAGTGGTGCGATTCACTTGTCATATCGCCTGGGGCTGAGACGCACCTGGCGTTCGCCAGTACCGGTTGTGGTTGTCGGTAATCTGACCGCCGGGGGAAATGGCAAAACCCCGGTCGTGATTTGGTTAGTGGAACAACTGAAAAAGCAGGGCATCCGTGTTGGGGTCGTGTCACGTGGATATGGTGGCAAAGCAGAGCAATATCCGTTGTTGCTGACACCTCATACTTCGACGGCTGAAGCAGGGGATGAACCTGTACTGATCTATCAGCGTACGGGGGCGCCAGTTGCAGTCTCGCCTAAGCGCCGCGACGCCGTTCAGGCGCTGCTTGCCGCACACTCCCTACAGCTTATTATCACCGATGACGGCTTGCAGCATTACGCATTAGCGCGTGATAAAGAAATTGTCGTGGTTGATGGTGTCCGGCGTTTTGGCAACGGCTGGTGGCTTCCTGCAGGCCCCATGCGTGAGCGAGAGTCTCGTCTTCATTCGGTTGATGCTGTGATTGTGAATGGCGGCAAAGCGCAGGGGGATGAAATTTCGATGCAACTCCGTCCAGGGCTGGCGGTCAATCTGTTAAGTGGGGAGCGGAAAGATGTCGCTATGCTGCCTGCGTTGGTGGCTATGGCGGGAATTGGACATCCACCTCGTTTTTTTGCCACGCTTGAACAATGCGGTGCACAGGTTGAAAAACAGGTCCCACTTGCCGATCACCAGGCTTTGGTTCCTGAGGAGATTGCAGCCCTGACAATACCGGGGCAAACGTTAATCATGACGGAAAAAGACGCAGTGAAATGCCGCGCCTTTGCGAAAGAAAACTGGTGGTATCTGCCGGTTGACGCTGAACTCAGCGGCGAGCAACCGGAACAATTGCTCAGAGAACTGGTTGCGCTGGCGAAGTCATAATCGCGAATACGGTTCTGGTAGCGCTTTGACTGACAGGAAAACGCATGTCTTTACCGCAACTCTCACTCTCAGCCGCACGTAACTTACATCTTACCGCACAGGGGCTGTTAAAAAAGCCCCGACGTCGCGCCCAGCCTGCCGATATTCTCTCTACCATACAGCGCATGTCGCTGCTGCAAATTGACACCATTAATATCGTTGCTCGCAGTCCCTACCTGGTACTGTTTAGCCGTCTGGGGGAATACCCACAGCAGTGGCTGGATAATGCGCTGAGCCAGGGGGAAATCATGGAATACTGGGCACATGAAGCCTGCTTTTTACCCCGTGATGATTTTGCTTTGATCCGCCACCGTATGCTCTCTCCTGAGAAAATGGGATGGAAATATCGCCAGGAATGGATGCAGGAGCATGCTGCTGAAATTGAGCAACTTATTGCGCATATTCAGGACAATGGACCAGTTCGTTCAGCTGATTTCGAACATCCCCAAAAAGGGACAAGCGGATGGTGGGAGTGGAAACCCCATAAACGTCATCTCGAAGGGCTTTTTACCTCCGGCCAGGTCATGGTGGTTGAACGTCGTAATTTTCAGCGGGTTTATGATCTGACGCACCGTGTCATGCCACACTGGGATGACAGCCGTGACCTGCTCACTCAGGCAGACGCTGAAGCCATCATGCTGGAGAAAAGTGCCCGTAGCCTGGGAATATTCCGTCCCCAGTGGCTTGCGGACTATTATCGGTTGCGACAGCCTGCACTGAAACCGTTGCTGGTAAACCTGCAACTGCAGCAACGCATTATCCCCGTTGAGGTCGAAACGTTAGGCGAAATGTGGCTCCACGCAGACCTACTCCCACTGTTATCACCCGCTCAGGAAGGCAAACTTACGGCTTCACGCAGTGCGGTTTTATCCCCGTTTGACCCTGTCGTCTGGGATCGCAAACGCGCAGAACAACTGTTTAATTTCAGCTACCGGCTGGAGTGTTACACTCCCGCAGCCAAGCGCCAGTACGGCTACTTTGTGTTGCCGTTATTACATAAAGGGCAACTGGCTGGACGCATGGATGCCAAGATGCACCGTAAAACGGGAATTCTTGAGATCATCGCGCTGTATCTGGAAGACGGTGTTAACGTCACTGTATCACTGGAAAGAGGGTTAGCATCGGCAATTACAGAGTTCGCCGCGTGGCAAGGCGCGCGTGTGGTCACGCTGGCACGTCTGCCTGACGGGTTATTTACCTCTTGTCGAAGTGGCTGGGAAATAGGCACGGCCTGAAAAAGGAATGTGTTAAGCTTTAGCGAATACCTATACGGAGGAACTATGGATCACCGTTTACTTGAAATTATTGCCTGCCCGGTGTGCAACGGCAAACTTTACTACAGCCAGGATAAACAAGAGCTGATTTGCAAGCTGGATAGCCTGGCGTTCCCTCTGCGTGAGGGTATCCCGGTTCTGCTGGAAAACGAAGCCCGCTCACTGGTGGCAGAAGAGAGCAGACCATGAGTTTTGTTGTGATTATTCCTGCGCGTTATGCTTCAACGCGTTTGCCAGGAAAGCCGCTGGTTGATATCAACGGCAAACCAATGATTGTTCATGTTCTGGAGCGCGCCCGTGAATCCGGTGCTGACCGCGTGATTGTCGCAACCGATCACCCGGATGTTGCGCGTGCCGTTGAAGCTGCTGGCGGTGAAGTGTGCATGACCCGTGCCGATCACCAATCTGGTACTGAACGGCTGGCGGAGGTCGTGGAAAAATGTGGTTTCAGTGACGATACGGTCATTGTTAACGTCCAGGGCGATGAGCCGATGATCCCGGCGGTTATTATCCGTCAGGTCGCTGAAAATCTGGCCCAGCGCCAGGTGGGAATGGCAACGCTTGCTGTGCCTATCCAGCATGCCGAAGAGGCGTTCAATCCTAATGCGGTGAAGGTTGTTATGGACGCTGAAGGCTACGCGCTCTATTTCTCCCGAGCGACAATTCCCTGGGATCGCGATCGCTTTGCCGTTTCAAAAGAGACTATTGGTGATACCTTCCTGCGCCATCTGGGGATCTACGGTTACCGTGCTGGCTTTATTCGCCGCTATGTGACCTGGACGCCAAGCCCGCTGGAACATATTGAGATGCTCGAACAGCTTCGTGTTCTGTGGTACGGCGAGAAGATTCACGTTGCCGTTGCACAGGAAGTCCCTGGTACAGGGGTGGACACACCTGAAGATCTTGAGCGCGTTCGCGCGGAGCTGCGTTAGTTTCATTTCTATCCCCTCTCGTCTGGGGGGATAGCCATTCCTCCGGTTTTTTCGCCACTTTCTTTTCTCTAATTGATCTCTTCGGGTGACATCTGCACCCCGCACGCTCATTATAAAAGCAGTAGTCTTGATGGGGGTAATCTCATATGGAACAACTGCGTGCCGAACTAAGCCATCTGCTCGGTGAGAAATTAAGCCGGGTTGAATGCGTGAACGAGAAGGCGGATACCGCACTGTGGGCGTTATATGACAGCCAGGGAAACCCGATGCCGTTGATGGCTCGAAGTTTTACCTCGCCTGGCGTTGCACGGCAACTGGCATGGAAAATGTCAATGTTGGCGCGGGAAGGGACGATCCGTATGCCCACGGTTTATGGTGTGATGACGCATGAGGAACACCCCGGTCCGGATGTGCTCCTGATTGAACGTTTACGGGGGGTATCAGTTGAAGCGCCAGCACGGACACCCGATCGCTGGGAGCAACTGAAAGATCAGATTGTCGAGGCTCTGCTGAGCTGGCATCGTCAGGACCGTGGTGGGCTGGTGGGCCCGGTTGATAGCACGCAGGAGAATCTCTGGCCCCTCTGGTATCGCCAGCGGGTTGAGGTCCTGTGGGGAACACTCAACCAGTTTAATAACACCGGGTTAACGATGCAGGACAAACGCATCTTGTTCCGCACTCGGGAGTGTTTACCTGCACTGTTCGAGGGTTTTAACGACAACTGTGTATTGGTGCACGGTAACTTTACCTTGCGCAGTATGTTGAAGGACTCGCGCACTGACCAGTTGCTGGCAATGGTTGGGCCGGGCATTATGCTTTGGGCGCCGCGCGAGTATGAACTTTTCAGGCTCAGTGACAGCGCGTTAGCGGAAGGGCTACTGTGGCACTATCTGCAGCGTGCGCCGGTTGCAGAGGCATTTCTCTGGCGGCGCTGGCTCTACCTGCTCTGGGATGAAGTCGCGCAACTGGTGAATACGGGACGTTTTAATCGTAGCAACTTCGACCTTGCTGCAAAATCACTCATGCCCTGGCTCGCCTGACGAGCCTTTAAGCCACTGCCAGAAACGCCCAAGCATCTCATAGCCCACGCGATCGCTGTGCATCAGCCACACTGGCGACGGAATAGCCCGCTCCCAGGGATTCAGGGGAGCGGTAACCGCCAGTTGATTCGCCGGAGCAGGGAGCGGGTGTAGCCCTTGATGCTCAAAGAAAATCATGGCGCGAGGAAGATGTGCGGCGGAGGTCACCAGCAAAAACGGTGCATCACCAATCGCGTGTTTTACGGCGATGGCTTCTTCCTCGGTATCTTTTGGGTTGTCCAGCGTAATAATGGCTGAGCGGGGGACTCCCAACGATTCAGCCACCCGCGCACCCGCTTCGGCAGTACTCACGGGGTTTGTTTTCGCTGCCGCTCCAGTGAAGATCAGTTTAGATCCCGGATTTGCCAGCCATAGTCGAATACCTTCGTTAAGCCGGGGCAGACTGTTACTGATTAAATTTGAGCTAGGGGCCCACTGCGGATCCCAGGTATACCCGCCACCAAGCACCACGATGTACTCTACTTTCTGATTTCCCTGCCAGGTCGGGTACTTATCTTCAACAGGACGTAATAACCCGTCCGCGACAGGCTGCAGACTCAACAAGAGTAAGACAACCCACCCTGTCGTGATAAGCGTTTTACCACTTCTCTGAAAGCGGGTGAACCATACCAGCAGCAGCCCCAGAGCAATGACCGAGAGCAACAGAGGAAGGGGAAGCATCATGCCGCCAATCACTTTCTTTAGGGTGAAAAGCATCCTTTTTGGTTCCTTTTTTAACCATACAGCAGGCGATTGATAGTGATATTACACCAGAGAGGTTCATTCTCCGCGTGGGTGTGACAAAATAGCGGTTTTGCTGTTAGCGGGTGGAGCTCTCCCAATGCGGGATCGCAATTTTGATGATATCGCGGAAAAGTTTTCGCGAAACATTTATGGCACGACCAAGGGGCAGTTACGTCAAACGATCCTTTGGCAGGATCTGGACAAACTGCTTGCCTCTTACGGAAGCCAAAAATTGCGTGTTCTTGATGCTGGCGGTGGGGAAGGCCAGACTGCGATTTTAATGGCAGAGCGCGGTCATCACGTCACACTGTGCGATCTTTCCGCCGAGATGGTCGGTCGCGCTAAGCGTGCAGCAGAAGAAAAAGGTGTGAGCGACAACATGCATTTTATACATTGCGCCGCTCAGGACATTGCGCAGCATTTGGAAACACAGGTTGATCTGATATTGTTTCACGCTGTGCTGGAGTGGGTTGCTGAACCACAAGACGTATTAAAAACACTGTGGTCGGTGCTGAACCCCGGCGGTGCGCTGTCGCTGATGTTCTACAATGCAAACGGTCTGTTGATGCGTAATGTGCTTGTAGGCAATTTTGGCTATGTGCAGCAGGGAATGTATAAAAAGAAAAGGCGCACGTTATCTCCTGATTTTCCGCGCGATCCTCAGCAGGTCTATGGCTGGCTGGAAGAGATCGGATGGGAGATCACCGGGAAAACGGGTGTAAGAGTGTTTCATGATTATCTGCGTGATAAACAAAAACAGCATGACTGTTTTGACGCCTTAACAGAAATAGAAACGCGGTATTGCCGTCAGGAGCCCTATGTCAGCCTTGGCCGTTATATTCACGTCACTGCGCGCAAACCGCAGATGCAAGGATAACCTATGAGTGAGTTTTCCCAGACAGTCCCCGAACTGGTTGCCTGGGCCAGGAAAAATGATTTCTCTATTTCGCTGCCCGTCGATCGCCTCTCTTTCTTGCTGGCGGTAGCGACGCTGAACGGTGAGCGTCTGGATGGAGAGATGAGCGAGGGTGAACTGGTGGACGCGTTCCGCCATGTCAGTGATGCGTTTGAGCAAACCAGCGAAACCATTAGCGTGCGTGCCAACAACGCAATCAACGAGATGGTGCGTCAACGTCTGCTGAACCGCTTTACCAGCGAACAGGCGGAAGGAAACGCCATTTATCGCCTGACACCACTGGGCATTGGGATCACTGATTACTATATCCGCCAACGTGAATTCTCTACGCTGCGCTTGTCTATGCAGCTATCTATCGTGGCGGGTGAGTTGAAGCGAGCTGCCGACGCAGCAGATGAAAACGGTGATGAATTCCATTGGCATCGTAACGTCTATGCACCCCTTAAGTACTCGGTGGCGGAAATCTTCGACAGTATCGATCTGACTCAGCGTCTGATGGACGAGCAGCAGCAGCAGGTAAAAGATGATATTGCTCAGTTGCTGAATAAGGACTGGCGCGCAGCCATTTCTAGCTGTGAACTTTTACTGTCAGAAACGTCCGGTACGTTACGTGAACTGCAAGATACGCTGGAGGCTGCAGGAGATAAGCTGCAGGCCAACCTGTTACGTATTCAGGATGCCACACTGGCTCATGACGATCTGCATTTTGTCGACAGGCTTGTCTTTGATTTACAAAGTAAACTCGACCGCATTATCAGTTGGGGACAGCAGTCTATTGATCTGTGGATCGGCTACGACCGCCATGTGCACAAATTTATCCGTACGGCGATTGATATGGATAAAAACCGCGTGTTTGCTCAGCGCCTTCGCCAGTCTGTGCAGAGTTATTTTGATGCGCCGTGGGCGCTGACCTACGCGAATGCCGATCGCCTGCTGGATATGCGCGACGAAGAGATGACGTTGCGTGATGAAGAGGTGACGGGTGAGCTACCACCGGACCTGGAATATGAAGAGTTCAACGAAATTCGTGAACAACTTGCAGCAATGATCGAAGAGCAATTGGCCGTGTACAAATCCAGACAAGTGCCTCTGGATCTCGGCATCGTGGTGCGCGACTATCTGGCGCAATATCCCCGTGCGCGTCATTTCGATATTGCACGTATTGTTGTCGACCAGGCCGTACGCCTGGGCGTAGCGCAAGCAGATTTCACCGGCCTGCCGCCGAAGTGGCAGCCGATTAACGATTACGGAGCCAAGGTACAGGCGCATGTCATTGACAAATATTGAACAAGTGATGCCAGTGAAGCTGGCACAGGCGCTGGCGAATCCGTTGTTTCCGGCGCTGGACAGCCAGCTGCGTGCCGGTCGTCACATTGGCCTTGACGAGCTGGATAATCACGCCTTTTTGATGGATTTCCAGGAATATCTGGAAGAGTTTTATGCGCGTTATAACGTTGAGTTGATTCGTGCCCCGGAAGGTTTTTTCTACCTGCGCCCACGTTCCACAACGCTGATCCCACGTTCTGTGCTCTCTGAACTGGATATGATGGTAGGTAAAATACTTTGTTATCTCTATCTCAGCCCTGAGCGTCTGGCAAATGAAGGTATTTTCACCCAGCAGGAACTCTACGATGAGCTGTTAAGCCTGGCAGATGAATCCAAACTGCTTAAGCTGGTGAACAACCGTTCAACCGGATCGGATCTCGATCGTCAGAAGTTACAGGAAAAAGTTCGCTCTTCCCTGAACCGCTTACGCCGACTGGGGATGGTCTGGTTTATGGGCCATGACAGCAGCAAATTCCGCATCACCGAATCAGTCTTCCGCTTTGGCGCTGATGTGCGTGCAGGCGATGATGCGCGTGAAGCGCAACTGCGCATGATCCGTGATGGTGAAGCAATGCCGGTGGAAAACCATTTGCAGCTCAATGATGAGCATGAAGACAACCAGCCGGATAGCGGGGAGGAAGAGTAATGATTGAACGCGGTAAATTTCGCTCACTAACGCTGATTAACTGGAACGGCTTCTTTGCCCGAACCTTCGATCTGGATGAGCTGGTCACGACGCTTTCCGGCGGTAACGGTGCGGGTAAATCCACCACCATGGCGGCATTCGTTACGGCGTTGATCCCCGATCTGACTCTGTTGCACTTCCGTAATACCACCGAAGCGGGGGCGACAAGCGGTTCCCGCGACAAAGGCCTGCACGGTAAACTGAAAGCAGGCGTCTGCTATTCCGTGTTGGATGTGATCAACTCCCGCCATCAGCGTGTGGTTGTCGGGGTGCGCTTGCAGCAGGTCGCGGGGCGCGATCGTAAAGTTGACATCAAACCGTTTGCTATTCAGGGGTTACCAACTTCGGTTCAGCCAACCGCATTGTTAACGGAAACTCTGAATGAACGCCAGGCGCGTGTACTGTCGCTACAGGAGCTGAAAGACAAGCTCGAAACCATCGAAGGTGTGCAGTTCAAGCAGTTCAACTCGATTACTGACTATCACTCCCTGATGTTTGACCTGGGCGTGGTGGCGCGTCGTCTGCGTACCGCATCTGACCGTAGCAAATATTATCGTCTGATTGAAGCGTCCCTCTACGGGGGTATTTCCAGTGCCATCACCCGCTCATTGCGCGACTATCTGCTGCCAGAGAATAGCGGTGTGCGTAAGGCTTTCCAGGACATGGAAGCGGCGCTGCGTGAAAACCGCATGACGCTGGAAGCGATCCGGGTCACTCAATCTGATCGCGACCTGTTTAAACACCTGATCAGTGAAGCCACCAATTATGTGGCCGCAGACTATATGCGCCACGCCAACGAGCGCCGCATTCATCTGGATCAGGCGCTTGAGTTCCGTCGTGAACTGTTTACCTCCCGCAAACAACTGGTGGCAGAACAATATAAACACGTCGAAATGGCACGCGAACTCGGCGAACAGAATGGTGCGGAAGGTGATCTGGAGGCGGACTACCAGGCTGCCAGCGATCATCTGAATCTGGTGCAGACCGCACTGCGGCAGCAGGAAAAAATCGAGCGCTACGAAGCCGATCTTGATGAGCTGCAAATTCGCCTCGAAGAACAAAATGAAGTGGTGGCTGAAGCTGCCGACATGCAGGAAGAGAACGAGGCGCGTGCAGAAGCTGCTGAACTGGAAGTGGATGAGCTGAAGAACCAGCTTGCTGACTACCAGCAGGCGCTGGACGTACAGCAGACGCGTGCAATCCAGTACACCCAGGCGCTGCAGGCATTGCAGCGCGCAAAAGAGCTGTGTCATCTTCCGGATTTAACGCCTGATAGTGCTGAGGAGTGGCTGGAGACTTTCCAGGCAAAAGAGCAGGAAGCGACAGAAAAACTGCTTTCTCTTGACCAAAAAATGAGTGTGGCGCAAACCGCACACAGCCAGTTTGAACAGGCTTACCAGCTGGTGGTTGCCATTAATGGCCCTCTGGCGCGCAGTGAGGCCTGGAACGTGGCTCGCGAATTGCTCAGGGATGGCGTGAACCAGCGTCATTTGGCGGAGCAAGTTCAGCCGCTGCGTATGCGTCTGAATGAACTGGAACAGCGCCTGCGTGAACAGCAAGAAGCTGAGCGTTTACTGGCAGAGTTCTGCAAGCGCCAGGGGAAACAGATCGATATTGACGATCTCGAAACCCTGCATCAGGAACTGGAGGCGCGAATCGCTTCTCTGTCCGATAGTGTTTCAAACGCCAGCGAGCAGCGTATGGTTCTGCGCCAGGAGATGGAGCAACTCCAGTCGCGTTCGCAAACCTTGCTACAGCGTGCGCCTGTCTGGCTGGCCGCGCAGAGCAGCCTGAATCAGCTCAGCGAGCAGTGCGGTGAAGAGTTCGAATCAAGCCAGCAAGTGACTGAATACCTGCAACAATTGCTGGAGCGTGAACGTGAAGCCATTGTTGAGCGCGATGAAGTCGGTGCGCGTAAACGTGACGTTGACGAAGAAATTGAACGCTTAAGCCAGCCGGGAGGTGCAGAAGATGCGCGCCTGAATACCCTGGCGGAGCGGTTTGGCGGCGTGCTGTTGTCTGAAATTTATGATGATGTTGGTCTGGATGATGCGCCTTACTTCTCAGCGCTGTATGGACCTTCACGTAACGCGATTGTGGTTCCGGACCTCTCGTTGATTGCCGATCAACTTGAGGGGCTGGAAGATTGCCCTGAAGATCTCTACCTGATCGAAGGCGATCCGCAGTCGTTCGATGACAGCGTATTTAGCGTCGACGAACTGGAAAAAGCGGTGGTGGTGAAAATCGCCGATCGCCAGTGGCGTTATTCCCGCTTCCCGTCTCTGCCATTGTTCGGCCGCGCGGCGCGTGAAAACCGTATCGAGACGCTTCACGCCGAACGTGAAACGCTTTCCGAACGTTTCGCAACATTGTCGTTTGACGTCCAGAAAACGCAGCGTCTGCACCAGGCCTTTAGCCGCTTTATCGGTAGCCATCTGGCAGTCGCATTTGACGCTGATCCAGAAGCGGAAATTCGCAAACTTAACACCCGTCGTGGTGAGCTGGAACGTGCCATTGCCAATCATGAAAATGATAACCAGCAAAGCCGCGTGCAGTTTGAGCAGGCAAAAGAGGGCGTTGCTGCTCTCAACCGTATCCTGCCGCGTCTGAACCTGCTGGCGGATGAGACGCTCGCCGATCGCGTGGATGAAATTCAGGAACGTCTGGACGAGGCTCAGGAAGCCGCGAGATTTGTTCAGCAACACGGTAATCAACTGGCAAAACTGGAGCCACTGCTTTCTGTCCTGCAAAGCGACCCGGAACAGTTTGAACAGTTAAAAGAAGATTACGCGTATTCGCAACAGGTTCAGCGTGATGCTCGCCAGCAGGCGTTTGCCCTGACAGAAGTGGTTCAGCGTCGTGCCCATTTCGGTTATTCCGATTCAGCTGACATGCTGAGTGGTAACAGCGATTTGAACGAGAAACTGCGCCAGCGTCTTGAGCAGGCTGAAGCTGAACGTACTCGTGCGCGTGAGGCGATGCGCAGCCATGCCGCACAACTGAGTCAGTACAGCCAGGTAATGGCCTCGCTGAAAAGCTCGTTTGATACCAAGAAAGAGCTGCTGAACGATCTGCATAAAGAGCTGCAGGATATCGGTGTGCGTGCTGACAGTGGTGCGGAGGAGAGGGCGCGGATCCGTCGTGATGAGCTGCATAGCCAACTCAGCAATAACCGGGCACGCCGCAACCAACTGGAAAAAGCGCTGACCTTCTGCGAAGCGGAAATGGATAACCTGACCCGGCGTCTGCGTAAGCTCGAACGTGATTATCACGAAATGCGTGAGCAAGTCGTGACCGCAAAGGCGGGCTGGTGTGCCGTGATGCGCATGGTGAAAGACAATGGTGTTGAACGCCGTCTGCATCGCCGTGAACTGGCCTATCTGTCTGCGGATGAACTGCGTTCGATGTCGGATAAGGCCCTGGGGGCGTTGCGTCTGGCCGTAGCGGATAACGAGCATCTGCGCGATGTGCTGCGTATGTCGGAAGATCCGAAGCGTCCTGAGCGTAAAATTCAGTTCTTCGTGGCTGTTTACCAGCACCTGCGTGAACGTATCCGTCAGGACATAATCCGTACCGACGATCCAGTTGAGGCCATCGAACAGATGGAAATCGAACTGGGTCGTCTGACGGAAGAGCTGACCTCGCGCGAGCAGAAGCTGGCGATCAGTTCACGTAGCGTGGCGAACATCATTCGTAAAACCATTCAGCGTGAACAGAACCGTATTCGCCAACTGAACCAGGGTCTGCAAAGCGTATCCTTTGGCCAGGTTAACAGCGTGCGTCTGAACGTGAATGTGCGTGAAGCGCACTCCACGCTGCTGGAGGTGCTGTCTGAGCAACATGAACAGCATCAGGATCTGTTCAACAGCAACCGTCTGACCTTCTCTGAAGCGCTGGCAAAACTGTATCAACGACTGAATCCACAGATTGATATGGGACAACGTACACCGCAAACCATCGGTGAAGAGCTGCTGGATTACCGTAACTATCTGGAAATGGAAGTTGAGGTTAACCGTGGTTCGGATGGCTGGCTGCGTGCGGAATCTGGCGCTTTGTCAACCGGTGAGGCGATCGGTACAGGGATGTCGATTCTGGTGATGGTGGTACAGAGCTGGGAAGATGAAGCACGCCGTTTGCGCGGAAAAGATATCTCTCCATGCCGTTTGTTGTTCCTTGATGAAGCCGCTCGTCTTGATGCTCGCTCCATTGCCACGCTGTTTGAGCTTTGCGATCGTCTCGATATGCAGTTGATCATTGCAGCGCCGGAGAACATCAGTCCGGAAAAAGGGACCACCTATAAGCTGGTGCGTAAAGTTTACCAGAACAGTGAACACGTCCACGTGGTTGGCCTGCGAGGTTTTGCGCCGCAACCTCCGGAGTCGTTACCTGGCACGGCTGACGCTTCGTAAAGCATTTTGTTACACAGAGCGGCGCAACAGCGCCGCTTTTTTTATTCACTTAACTTGTGTTTACGGCTGCGTTATCTTTAAACTTCTTTACATAAGGTAAGGCAACAGCGTCTGCGCCTTTCTATAATGAAGTAAAGCCCCAGAGTGATGGGCATGTCGTAAAGAAAACAGGGGGCAAGGGATGTTGCTAAAGAAAATGCGTGGTCGTCAACTGTCGGCGCTGAGTTTGTGCCTGGCAGTGATGTTTGCTCCACTGTTTACTGTGCAGGCCGATGAGCCTGAAATTGTTCCGACTGACAGTTCCGCAACAACGGGGGCACAGCCAACGTCGCTGTCGCAACCGTTGGATCAGTCTCCAGCCACGGCCATTATGGCGGGCATTAAGCCATTGCCTGAAGGCATCAACACGGAAACACTCCGTCAACAGCTGCAATCCGGGCTGCCATCCGGTTACACGCCTGCGTACATTAATCAATTGACGCTGCTGTATGCTGCGCGCGATATGAAACCGATGTGGGAAAATCGCGATGCTGTGCGTGCTTTCCAGCAGCAACTGGCAGAAGTCGCTATTGCCGGATTCCAGCCACAGTTTACAACCTGGGTTGAATTGCTTACCGATCCGACAGTGACAGGGCAGGCACGCGATGTGGTGCTTTCTGATGCCATGATGGGTTATCTCCAGTTCGTCGCAGGCATCCCGGTTAATGGCAACCGCTGGTTGTACAGCGACAAGCCTTACAAACTGGCAACCCCCGCGCTCTCGGTGATTAACCAGTGGCAATTGTCTCTGGATAACGGTGATTTGCCGCGTTTTATTACAAGCCTGGCGCCCGCACATCCGCAGTATGGCGCGATGCACCAATCACTGCTCGCGCTGGTTTCGGATACTCGCCCGTGGCCGCAATTACGCGCAGCAGGATCGCTGCGTCCTGGTCAGTGGAGCAGTGATGTTCCTGCTCTGCGTGAGATCCTCAAACGTTCCGGCATACTGGATGGAGGGCCTAAAATCGCGCTTCCTGGCGATGACCTGCAAAGTGTGGTCGTGAGCCCTTCTGCTCCTGTAAAAGAGAAGAAGACGCTGGCGATCAGTGACAAACCTGCTTCCTACGATCGTGAGCTGGTGGCCGCGGTTAAGCAGTTCCAGACGGCGCAAGGACTGGGGGCGGACGGTGTTATCGGGCAGTCAACGCGTGACTGGTTGAATGTTACACCCGCACAGCGAGCAGGCGTGCTGGCCTTAAATATCCAGCGTCTACGACTGCTGCCGGGTACGTTGTCGACCGGTATCATGGTGAATATCCCGGCATACTCGCTGGTCTATTATCAGAATGGCAGTGAAGTACTGGCATCACGCGTTATCGTCGGTCGCCCAGATCGTAAAACGCCAATGATGAGTAGCGCCATGAATAATGTGGTGGTTAACCCTCCATGGAACGTTCCGCCGACGCTGGCACGCAAAGATATTTTGCCAAAAGTATGGAACGACCCCGGTTATCTGGAGCGTCATGGTTACACAGTGATGCGTGGCTGGAACAGCAAAGAGGCGATCGATCCGTATCAGGTTGACTGGGCGACGATTACCCCGTCGAATTTACCGTTCCGTTTCCAGCAAGCTCCGGGTGAACATAACTCGCTTGGTCGGTATAAGTTCAATATGCCGAGCTCAGATGCGATTTATCTGCACGATACGCCGAATCATAACCTGTTCCAGAAAGATACTCGCGCACTGAGCTCGGGTTGTGTGCGTGTGAATAAAGCCTCAGAACTGGCAAATATGTTGCTACAGGATGCTGGCTGGAATGACACACGGATTTCAGACGCATTAAAACAGGGTGATACCCGCTACGTTAATATCCGGAACAACATTCCAGTGAATCTTTACTATCTCACAGCGTTTGTTGGCGAAGATGGGCGTACGCAATATCGTACAGATATTTACAATTACGATCTCACCGCGCGATCGGGTGCACAAATTTTGCCAAAAGCTGAACAATTAATCAGGTAAATGAAGTAGTTCGGGAAAATTGGTTGTCGTAAGTGATGGTGAGTACGCAGCAATATGGCTACAAGCCGCGTATTTACTGGGGTCGGGCGCCTTGACGCAGGTTGTTTTGCCAGTTAAGGTGCCCTTCGTGCGCTAAGCATATATACGATAACATTGACCTGTAGACCTGATTATCATGGACAAATTTGACGCTAATCGCCGCAAACTGCTGGCGTTAGGTGGTGTTGCGCTTGGCGCGGCGGCCATCTTGCCTACGCCAGCATTTGCCACCCTCTCGACACCTCGTCCGCGTATTTTGACGCTCAACAATCTTCACACTGGAGAGTCGCTCAAAGCGGAGTTTTTCGATGGCAGAGGCTATATTCAGGATGAATTAGCAAAACTAAACCATTTTTTCCGTGACTTCCGCGCGAATAAAATAAAGACCATCGATCCAGGATTATTTGACCAACTCTTCCGCCTCCAGGGACTGCTTGGAACCAGCAGGCCTGTGCAGCTTGTTTCCGGTTATCGTTCAATTGATACCAATAATGAACTGCGTGCCCATAGCCGTGGCGTAGCCAAAAAAAGCTACCACACGAAAGGGCAGGCGATGGATTTCCATATTGAAGGTGTTTCGTTAGCCAATATTCGCAAAGCTGCGTTATCTATGCGCGCAGGTGGTGTAGGATATTACCCCAGCAGCAACTTTGTGCATATTGATACCGGGCCAGTTCGGCACTGGTAATAACAAAACACAGGAGCAGTATGAACTATCGTATTATTCCGGTTACCGCGTTCTCCCAGAACTGTTCGCTTATCTGGTGTGAACAAACCAAACTGGCCGCGCTTGTTGATCCCGGTGGTGACGCCGAGAAAATCAAGCAAGAAGTCGCCGCAAGTGGTGTGACGCTGATGCAAATCTTGCTGACCCATGGTCATCTTGATCATGTCGGAGCAGCGGCGGAGCTGGCGCAACACTACGGTGTGCCAATCATCGGCCCGGAAAAAGAAGATGAGTTCTGGCTGCAGGGGTTACCGGCCCAAAGCCGCATGTTTGGTCTTGATGAGTGTCTTCCCTTGACGCCCGATCGTTGGTTGAATGAAGGAGAGAACGTCAGCGTAGGGAATGTGGCCTTACAGGTACTGCATTGTCCGGGACATACGCCAGGACATATCGTCTTCTTTGATGATAAGTCGCGTTTGCTGATCTCCGGTGACGTGATTTTCAAAGGTGGCGTAGGACGCAGCGACTTCCCGCGTGGCGACCACGGCCAGTTGATCCAGTCGATTAAACAGAAGTTATTACCGTTAGGTGATGATGTCACGTTTATTCCGGGTCATGGCCCAATGTCGACGCTGGGATATGAACGTACACATAACCCGTTCCTTCAGGATGAAATGCCTGTCTGGTAACTCACATTAAAAAAGCCCGCATCAGCGGGCTTTGTTTTTTTATATCGTACTTACAGTACGGCGACAATGGCTTCGCACAGCGGCGCCATGTTGTCCGGCGTCATTCCTGCAACGTTAACACGGCCGGATGCGACAGCGTAAACACCAAACTCTTCACGCAGACGCAGAACCTGTTCTTTCGTCAGACCGCTGAATGAGAACATACCGTTCTGTTTGATAATAAAGCTGAAGTCGCGATCAGCACCTTTCTCAGCCAGGGTACTTACAAACAGCAGGCGCATGCGTTGAATGCGTTGACGCATATCATTCAGCTCCTGTTCCCAGATAGCACGTAATGCATCATTGCTCAAAATAGTGGCAACGACAGATGCACCGTGTGCTGGTGGGTTGGAGTAGTTTGCGCGGATCACGGATTTCATCTGGCTGAACGCACGATCAACGGTCTGCTCATCAGCGGCAACCAGAGTACAAGCACCAACACGCTCATTGTACAGACCGAAGTTCTTGGAGTACGAACTTGCCACAATCAGTTCCTGATGCACGGCAGCGAAGGCGCGCAGGCCTTCAGCATCTTCTTCCAGGCCACGGGCAAAGCCCTGATAAGCGAAGTCGAACAGCGGCAGCCAGCCTTTTTCAACGGACAGTTTGGCTAAGGTTTCCCACTGTTCCAGCGTTGGGTCGATACCTGTTGGGTTGTGGCAGCAGCCGTGGAACAGAACAACGTCTCCGGCCTGAGCGTCGTTCAGGCTCGCCAGCAGGCCGTCGAAGTCCAGTGCGTGTTTGGATGCGTCGTAGTACGCGTATTCACACACTTCCAGGCCCGCAGAGTTAAAGACACTTTTATGGTTTGGCCAGCTTGGGTTGCTTACCCATACGCGCTTAACGGAGGTGTTTTTCGCAAGGAAATCCGCCGCAACACGCAGCGCGCCAGTACCGCCAGGGGTTTGCGCTGTGCGGGCGCGTTTATCGCTAATGATCGCGCTGCCTTTTCCGAACAGCAACTCCTGAGTACAACGACCAAATTCCGGGATACCGTCGATACCGAGGTAGTTCTTGGTGGTTTCATTTTCCAGCAAATACTGCTCAGCTTTTTTAACGCTGGTCAGTACCGGTGTTTTGCCGGTTTCATCTTTATATACACCAATACCGAGGTTGATTTTTCCAGGGCGGTCATCGGCACGAAACAGATCGGCCAGGCCCAGAATAGGGTCGGCAGGGGCGGCGGTAATGTTCTCAAACATGACGAAGTTCCATTGTGATTACAGAAGTGAAATCCGCTATCAGGTTAACGGTAGATTTACAAAATGCCAACCGTTTGCGACAAAAAGCGTGCGCCTTTTCAAAAGTCGCCATTTTTTGCTTTCAGACATAAAAAAACAGGGCCGAAGCCCTGTTTTTTAAGCATATAACAAAGTGGTGTACTGATTAGAACTGGTACGTCACACCAACAGCAGCCATGTCGTCGTTGCCGTTCAGGCCGCCAACGGTTTCAGCGTATGCAGTGTCTTTATCCAGCAGGTTGATGTAGTAGTCAGCCCACACGTTGAAGTTTTTGTTGAAGTAGTAAGTTGCGCCAACCTGGATGAATTTAGCCAGATCTGCATCGCCACCTTTGAAAGTACCTTTAGAGTTGGTCACGCCAACCAGGTCTTTACCTTTGGTCTGAACATAGGAGATTGCTGGACGCAGGCCGAAGTCGAACTGGTACTGAGCAACAACTTCGAAGTTCTGGGTTTTGTTAGCAAAACCAGCATCACCGCTGCTACCGGTACGGGTAGTGTTGCGGGTTTCTGCATAGGTGGTTGCCAGGTAGATGTTGTTTGCGTCGTATTTCAGACCCAGACCCCATGCTTCAGCTTTGTCACCTTCGCCGTCTTTTTTCTGATCCAGAGTACGGTTAGCGTTGCTGTAAGATGCGATTGCACCGAAGCCTTCGCCGAAGTCATAACCCAGAGAGTAACCTACACCGTCACCGTTAGCGGTTTTAACGTCAGAGCGGTCGTTTTTGCCCTGATACTGTACGCCCAGGCTCAGACCATCAACCAGACCGAAGAAATCGCTGTTACGGTAGGTCAGCAGGCCGGTGCTACGGCTGGTCATAAAGTTATCAACGTAGTTACCGCCCCAGGTCATACCGGAGAAGGACGGAGCCATATCGGTGTAAGATTCTACGTCGTATACGATACCGTAGTTACGACCGTAGTCGATGCTACCAGCGTCGCCAGCTTTCAGACCTGCAAATGCCAGACGGTTTTTGTTAGTCTGGTTGCCACCTTCAGCCTGGTTAGCTGCAAAACGGTATTCCCATTGACCGTAACCGGTCAGTTGGTCGTTGATCTGAGTTTCGCCTTTGAAACCGATCTGCGCATAAGTTGCGTCGTTGTTGTTGGTTTCTTCACCAGACGTCACGAAGTCGTGCTCGGCGTTAACTTTGCCGTAGAAGTCCAGTTTGTTGCCGCTTTTGTTATAGATTTCTGCAGCGTTAGCTGCACCGGCTACCAGCAGAGCAGGGTTACCACTGCCAGAATATTGCGCTTCATCATCATTTATTACCCTCATTGGTTTTTTTTTATGACACTCGCCACTGCCGCCAATAAATTCTGTCAATAAATATTTCCGGAACTATTGATGAGAGTTTGGTGTCTTTATGTATCTGACAGGCATCTTTCCATTCATATAACCGTTTCGCTAGCCTGAAAGTGCTACAAAGATAAAGATTGGGTAACAAAAAGAAATAATGTGTAAGAGTTTGTGTATTTTGAGGAACTTTGTGAACCATCTCATATTTCAGAACTGATTGGCGAATTAAAACGCTAACCCATTCCTATATATATGAATTGCTTATATTTAATTTCGATAAAGGCATTTCATATAAACAGAAGTTAAACAGCTCATTTTTTCTTATGTTGGCGTTCAGACTTCCAGACACCTGTTTTGTTGGTTGAAATTTGTGCTAAAGCTTAAGATTTGTATTAGGTGCAATAAAGGTGCGGTTTATTTTTTGTTCGTAGATATTTCGTGGAAACAAAACGTAACAGGTAGTGGTTATGACGGGGTTGTAGTTTAAAGATGCTGACTTTGAACTGACGAAAGCTGACAATGCAGAATAAAATAATGGCCAGCAGATGCTGGCCATTATGAATTATGTGGATTAGAAGCTTGCGTTACGTGGTGTACGTGGGAATGGAATAACATCACGCACGTTCTGAACACCGGTGACATAAGCGATCAGACGTTCGAAGCCCAAACCAAAACCGGAATGTGGGACCGTGCCGTAACGGCGTAGATCACGATACCAGCTGTAGTCGGCTGGGTTTAACCCCATCTCTTCCATACGGGCGTCAAGTACGTCCAGACGCTCTTCACGCTGAGAACCCCCGATGATTTCGCCAATACCAGGGGCAAGTACGTCCATCGCGGCAACGGTTTTACCGTCTTCGTTAAGGCGCATATAGAAGGCCTTAATGTCTTTCGGGTAGTTTTTCACGACAACTGGTGCTTTAAAGTGTTTCTCAGCCAGGTAGCGTTCATGCTCAGAAGAGAGATCAACACCCCAGTAAACCGGGTTCTCGAATTTCTCACCGCATTTTTCGAGGATCGCCACCGCATCGGTGTAGTCCACTTGTGCAAAGTCAGCAGAGACGAAACGCTCAAGACGAGCAATCGCATCGCTGTCTACACGCTCGGCGAAGAATTTCATGTCGTCGGCACGTTCTTCAAGCACAGTTTTAAACACGTATTTCAGCATTGCTTCCGCCAGACCTGCCACATCGTTCAGATTAGCGAAGGCAACTTCAGGCTCCAGCATCCAGAACTCAGCAAGGTGACGACTGGTGTTGGAGTTTTCCGCACGGAACGTTGGACCAAAAGTATAAACTTTTGACAGCGCACAGGCGTAAGTTTCACCGTTAAGCTGGCCGGATACGGTCAGGAAGGCCTCTTTACCAAAGAAGTCTTTGTCATAATCCACTTTGCCTTCTGGCGTGCGCGGCAGGTTTTCCATATCCAGTGTGGATACACGGAACATCTCGCCTGCACCTTCAGTGTCTGATGCGGTAATAAGCGGAGTCGAAACCCAGAAATAGCCTTGCTCGTCGAAGAAACGATGCAGCGCCTGCGCCAGAGTATGGCGAACACGGGCAACAGCACCGATCAGGTTCGTACGTGGACGCAGGTGCGCAACTTCACGCAGATATTCGATGCTGTGGCGTTTAGCTGCCATTGGATAGGTATCTGGATCGTCAACCCAACCGGTGACTTCAATTGCCGTTGCCTGAATTTCGAAGCTTTGGCCCTGGCCCGGGGAAGCAACCACCACACCGGTCACGATAACGGAGCAACCGGTAGTCAGGTGCAGGACGTCGTCATTGTAATTGGGCAGAGAATTATTAATGACGGCCTGTACAGGATCAAAGCAGGAACCGTCATAGACGGCAAGGAAGGAGATGCCAGCTTTAGAATCTCGGCGAGTACGCACCCATCCGCGCACGGTGACTTCTTGGTCAACGGCGACACGGCCCTGGAGTACGTCGGCTACAGGCACAACGCTCATAATATTCTCTCTGTTAATAGTCGGAAAAAATAAACACTTGTCCGCCCTCATAGGGGGGATATCTATGTTACCTGGCATCCGCCGTCAGACAAGCAGATTTCGCAGTCAAAAGAGAAGAAATCGGAAATAAATAGGAAGGAGGGAGCTGGTCAGGCTCCCGAAAGCGGTTAACTGGCTTTTTTAACCTGCGGCAAATCGAAGGCTTTACGTAATGCACGCACAAACGCTTTGTCATGGCAGATGGTTTTGCCTGGGCTGTCAGAAAGTTTCGCGACCGGCTTACCGTTACATTCCACCAGTTTTATGACGATGTTCAGTGGTTTCACCTGAGGGATATCGCAGGTCAGTCGTGTCCCGATCCCAAAACTCAGGTTAACTCTGGAGGAAAACTGGCGATAGAGATCGACAGCTTTCGGCAGATCAAGGTTGTCAGAGAAGACCAGCACTTTGCTCAGCGGATCGATACCCAGTTTTTCATAGTGCGCGATAGCTTTCTCACCCCATTCTCCTGGATCCCCTGAATCATGACGTAATCCCTGATAGCGTGTGGCGAATTCGGGCCCAAAGTCACGCAGGAAGGCATCCATGGTAATGCAGTCAGTCAGTGCGATACCGAGCTGATCTGGATATTCATCGAGCCAGGCGGCCAGAGCCGCACGCTGGCTGGTTGCCAGGTCGGGGCTGATTTGTTGATGCGCCTGGAACCACTCGTGAGCCTGAGTGCCCATCGGGGTCAGATCCAGACGACGGGCCAGATCATAGTTACTCGTGCCGACAAACCAGGACTCTTTTTGCAGGCGCTCAACAATGGCCTGCTGTACTTCGCGGGAGAAACGACGGCGCGTGCCAAAGTCCATCAACCGGAAGTGAGACATATCCAGTGTTTCGGTCAACTGAGTAAATTCGGCCAGTTTATGTTCCAGTGACGCTACGGCCTGTTCGACACCGGTTTCCGGTGAGCGGTAGCGGTGAACCAGTTCGCTAATGACCGCCAGAAGCGGGACTTCCCACATGATCACTTCGCGCCACGGACCTTCCAGGCGGATATGCAGCTTACCGTTGTTGTTGGTAACGGTCACTTGTTCCGGGTTATAGCGGAAATCACGTAGCCAGTTCAGGTAGTCTTGTTTAAAGAAAGGTAGCCCTGAAAGCCACTGATATTCATCGTCTTGCAGCGTCAGATGCCGCATAGCATCGACCTGTTCGCGGATGGAATCTGCGTAGATACCCAGCAAGTCATCACCCCGGCAGCGAAACTCAGCCGCGACATGGACATCGTAATAGTGGTGAAAAACGGCTTGCTGCATATGCAGTTTATACGCATCGGTATCCAGCAACGTATGCAGAACCGGAGAAGCGAATTGAGTCATAGGTGCGCAGTAGCATCCTCTCACAGGAGCGTTTAGTACAATAAACAACTACAGAAACCGCTGGAGTATACCTTGTTTAGCGATTTATTGAACCCCGATCACAACATAAGCTCACGTTATGGTCGAGGGCATTTTGTGCCGCGTGTTATACAAATGTAGCGAAAAAGGTGTTTGTAACTGAAAAGATGAACATTCTGCATAGCGCGATCTACACAACAGGAATAGACTGGATTCGTTATTCGACAAACGATGCATAAGGTTTTCTATGACACAACAGCCACAAGCCAAATACCGCCACGACTATCGTGCGCCGGATTACCTGATTAGCGATATCGATCTGACTTTTGACCTGGATGCCACTAAAACCGTTGTGACGGCGGTGAGCCAGGTATCGCGCCAGAGCGCGACTGCAGTACCGCTGCGTCTTGATGGTGAAGACCTGACGCTGGTCTCCGTGCATATTAATGATGAAGTGTGGTCTGACTATAAAGAAGAAGGCAACCAACTGGTCATTAACAGCCTGCCTGAACACTTCACGCTGCGCATCGTGAACGAAATTAGTCCTGCGGCTAATACCGCGTTGGAAGGGCTTTACCTCTCTGGTGTTGCGCTTTGCACCCAGTGCGAAGCGGAAGGTTTTCGTCACATCACCTGGTATCTCGATCGTCCGGATGTTCTGGCTCGTTTCACCACCAGAATTATCGCTGATAAGGCCCTCTACCCATTCCTGCTCTCTAACGGCAACCGTGTAGGTGAAGGCGAGCTGGAAAATGGCCGTCATTGGGTGCAGTGGCAGGATCCGTTCCCGAAACCGTGCTATCTGTTTGCGCTGGTCGCGGGTGACTTTGATGTACTGCGCGATACCTTCAAAACCCGTTCAGGTCGTGAAGTCGCGCTGGAGCTGTTTGTTGACCGTGGCAACCTTGACCGTGCTCCGTGGGCAATGACCTCCCTTATCAATTCGATGAAGTGGGATGAAGAGCGCTTTGGTCTTGAATACGATCTCGACATTTATATGATCGTTGCAGTCGACTTCTTCAACATGGGCGCAATGGAGAACAAAGGCCTCAACGTCTTTAACTCCAAATACGTACTGGCGCGAACTGATACCGCAACCGATAAAGATTACCTCGATATTGAGCGCGTTATTGGTCACGAGTATTTCCATAACTGGACAGGTAACCGTGTGACCTGTCGTGACTGGTTCCAGTTGAGCCTCAAAGAGGGCTTAACGGTCTTCCGCGATCAGGAGTTCAGCTCCGATCTGGGTTCGCGCGCGGTTAACCGTATCAACAACGTGCGTACGATGCGTGGTCTGCAGTTTGCGGAAGATGCCAGCCCAATGGCACATCCGATCCGTCCGGATAAAGTGATTGAAATGAACAATTTCTACACCCTGACGGTGTATGAGAAAGGTGCTGAAATCATTCGCATGATCCATACGCTGCTCGGTGAAGAAAACTTCCAGAAGGGGATGCAGCTTTACTTTGAACGTCATGATGGCAGTGCGGCCACCTGTGATGATTTTGTGCAGGCAATGGAAGACGCCTCTAACGTCGACCTGTCCCATTTCCGTCGCTGGTACAGCCAGGCTGGTACGCCGGTTGTCACGGTCAAAGACGATTACAACCCGGAAACGGAGCAGTACACCCTGACCATCAGCCAGCGCACACCACCGACGGCTGAGCAGGAAGAAAAACATCCTCTGCATATTCCGTTCAGTATTGAACTGTATGATAACGAAGGAAAAGTGATCCCACTGCAAAAAGGCGGTCACCCGGTACATCATGTGCTGAACGTCACGCAGGCCGAGCAGACGTTCATCTTCGATAACGTCTACTTCCAGCCGGTTCCTGCTCTGCTGTGTGAATTCTCTGCGCCAGTGAAGCTGGAATACAAATGGAGCGATCAGCAGCTCACGTTCCTGATGCGTCATGCGCGTAATGACTTCTCTCGCTGGGATGCCGCACAAAGCCTGCTGGCAACCTACATCAAGCTGAACGTTAATCGTCATCAGCAAGGACAACCGCTGTCTCTGCCGGTTCACGTGGCTGATGCGTTCCGCGCGATCCTGCTTGATGAAGCGATCGACCCCGCGTTGGCCGCAGAAATTCTGACGCTACCTTCGGCAAGCGAGATTGCTGAACTGTTCGATATCATCGATCCAATTGCTATCGTGGCGGTGCGCGAAGCGCTAACCCGCACACTGGCAACCGAGCTGGCGGATGAGTTCCTGGCCATATACAACGCCAACAAGCTTGACGCGTATCGTGTGGAACATGCGGATATCGGCAAACGCTCTCTGCGTAATACCTGCCTGCGCTATCTGGCCTTTGGCGAAGTGGAACTGGCCGACACGCTGGTTAGTACGCAGTATCACCAGGCTGACAACATGACGGATGCGCTCGCTGCGCTTGCCGCAAGCGTTGCCGCTGAACTGCCGTGTCGTGATGCGTTGATGCAAGAGTATGACGACAAATGGCATCAGGATGGTCTGGTTATGGATAAGTGGTTCATTTTGCAATCCACCAGCCCGTCTGCGGATGTGTTGAAAACTGTGCGTGGATTACTGACGCACCGCTCCTTTACCATGAGCAACCCGAACCGTGTTCGTTCGCTGATTGGTGCATTTGCCAGCAGCAACCCGGCGGCGTTCCATGCTGAAGATGGCAGTGGCTACCAGTTCATGGTTGAAATGCTGACTGAACTGAATAGCCGTAACCCGCAGGTGGCCTCACGTCTGATTGAGCCGCTGATTCGTCTGAAACGCTACGATGCGAAACGCCAGGCGAAAATGCGCGCCGCGCTCGAGCAGTTAAAAGGGCTGGAAAACTTGTCTGGCGATCTGTACGAGAAGATTGCTAAGGCGCTGGCGTAATATGAAAAAGCCCGGTAGCGCTATGCTTACCGGGCTACGATGTTCTCTCGCCCCGTGTTAGACCGGGTCATCGGTTTTTTCCCTTTCCGTTCAGGAGAGGGCCGGGATGAGGGCATCAGCCATTAGCTTTAATTAATGCTCTTTCACTCACATCACGCTTCATTACCCGATCCAGCACTTCCGCTTCCAGCTCAGCCAGTTTTGCAGAGCCGACACGTCTCGGGCGTGGAATATCAACCGTCAGATCAAGACCAATCTTACCTTCTTCTATGAGTAACACGCGATCGGCCATTGCCACAGCTTCGCTCACGTCATGAGTTACCAACAGTACCGTAAAGCCATGCTCCTGCCACAGGGTCTCGATGAGATCCTGCATCTCTATTCGTGTCAGGGCGTCGAGTGCACCGAGCGGTTCATCGAGCAGCAGCAATCCGGGGCGGTGAATCAGTGCCCTGGCCAGCGCCACGCGCTGTTTCTGTCCGCCTGAAAGCGCGGCAGGCCATTCACCGGCGCGGTTTTCCAGACCCACAGCTGCCAATGCCTGATGCGCGTTGCCCCGCCAGTTACCTTTCAGACCCAGGCCGACGTTATCAATCACCGTTTTCCAGGGCAGCAGGCGAGCGTCCTGAAACATCATGCGGGTATCATCCTGAATAGTTGCCAGCGGTGTTGTACCTGCCAGAATCTCGCCGCCATTGGGAGATTCCAGCCCTGCTAAAAGACGCAGGAGGGTACTCTTGCCGCCGCCGCTACGACCCACAACGGCCACAAATTGCCCGGCGGGGATATGCAGATCCAGCGCATTAAGAATGGTGTTTTTACTGTAGCGTTTAGTGACGCCGCTCAGTAGAAGCGGTGTCCCCTGGTTCAGTCGGGCGGTATTCATGCTTTAACCTCCTGAGTCGTGTAGGCCGGGTTCCATCGTAACCAGCTTCGTTCCAGCCACTGGGCGCTGACATCTGCCAGTTTACCGAGCAGGGCGTAAAGAATGATGGCCACCACCACCACGTCGGTTTGCAGAAATTCACGGGCATTCATGGCCAGATAACCAATTCCGGCGTTAGCTGAAATAGTCTCGGCGACAATTAATGTCAGCCACATCAGACCGAGAGCAAACCGGACGCCAACCATGATGGAGGGCAGGGCGCCCGGCAGGATCACATGGATAAAAAGAGAAAAGCCAGATAACCCGTAGCTGCGCGCCATCTCCACCAGACCACGATCGATGTTGCGGATCCCATGCCAGGTATTAATGTAAATCGGAAACAACGTTCCCAGAGCCACGAGAAAAATCTTGGCGCTTTCATCGATGCCAAACCACAAAATAACCAACGGAATTAATGCCAGATGCGGCACGTTGCGTAGCATCTGAATTGAGGTATCCAGCAACCGCTCGCCCCAACGGGATAAGCCACTAATCAGGCCGAGCGTCAGGCCAATACTTCCGCCAATCGAAAAGCCAATCACTGCACGCCAGGAGCTGATCGCGAGATGTTGCCATAATTCACCGCTCACGCTGAGTGACCAGAATGCTTCAACGACCCCTTCCGGAGAGGGCAGAATGCGGCTCGATAGCCAGCCCGCAGAAGAGGCGAGTTGCCAGACGATGACGATCCCGACGGGTAAAAACCAGGGGGCAGCACGCAGCAGCCATTTTTGCGATGTGGCAGACATGGTGGCTCCTTAGCTTTGCGCGACTTTCCGGGGAATAAACTCGTTAGCCACGGCTTCGCCCTGTAGCTGCAATGTCCGGGGTTGTGGAATTTCCGGGATGGCAACATCCAGATGCGGGAATAACAGTTCACCCACTTTGTACGCTTCTTCCAGATGCGGATATCCGGACAAAATAAAGCTGTCGATCCCAAGCGCCGCATATTCATTAATACGCGCCGCGACGGTTGGACCATCCCCAACCAGTGCAGTCCCTGCGCCACCACGAACCAGGCCGACACCCGCCCACAGATTCGGGCTGATCTCCAGGTTTTCGCGTTTACCATTATGCAGTGAGGCCATCCGGTGTTGCCCAACGGAATCCGTTTTGGCAAACGCCGCCTGGGCTTTCGCGATGGTGTTATCATCCAGATGTGAAATCAGACGGTCAGCAGCCTGCCAGGCTTCTTCATTGGTTTCGCGCACAATGACATGCAAGCGAATGCCAAAACGCACGCTACGACCCAGTGCCGCAGCTTTGGCGCGCACCTGGGCAATTTTCTCTTTTACCTGCTCAGGCGGTTCGCCCCACGTCAGATAGAGGTCAACCTGTTCTGCGGCCAGATCCTGCGCGACATCGGATGACCCACCAAAATAGAGAGGGGGGCGTGGCTGCTGTACCGGAGGGAAATAGAGCTTCGCATCACGGACGTGAACATGTTTTCCTTCAAAGGTGACGGTTTCGCCTTCCAGCAAACGACGCCAGACGCGGGTGAATTCAGCAGAGGCTTCATAACGTTCTGTGTGATCAAGGAACACGCCATCGCCCGCTAATTCTTGTGGATCGCTGCCTGTCACCAGGTTAAACAGGGCTCGTCCGTTTGAAAGCCTGTCAAGGGTTGCCGCCTGGCGCGCAGCCACGGTAGGGGAGACAACGCTTGGGCGCAACGCCACGAGAAACTTCAGACGTTGGGTGACCGGGATCATCGACGCGGCCACCAGCCACGCATCTTCGCAGGAGCGTCCTGTTGGGATCAGTACTCCGGTAAAACCGATCCTGTCTGCAGCCTGCGCAATTTGTTGCAGATAGCCGTGGTCAACCGGGCGGGAACCTTCTTCTGTGCCAAGATAGTGTCCATCACCGTGGGTGGGTAAAAACCAGAAAAGATTCAGACTCATGATTTCGTTCCTTCTTTGCTTGCGGGTTGCCAGATACGGTCACGAATGTTTACCTGCTTTGGTACAAGGCGATTTTGATAAAAGAGATCTGCAGTCTGTTGCTGAAGTGCCGCAACATGTTCATTCAGCGGGGTAATCGTGGTCGGTGGACGGTGATCGAGATAGCTGGCGATAACAGGCTCAGGTAACCCCATTGTTTTTGCCAGTAACGTAATGCTTTCCTGACGCTGGCTCTGGGTTAACGCATCTGCCTGAGTAAAGGTGTCGAGAACGCCCTGAATAAATGCTCCGTTTTTTTCCGCATATGGACGCGCTGCGAGATAGAACGAACCGGTCTGTTTCAGCGTTGTGCCATCTTTTAATACTCTTACGCCACCCTGTAGTAACGCTGCGGAGTAGTACGGATCCCAGATAGCCCATGCGTCAACATTTCCTTGCTGGAACGCAGCTCGCGCATCCGCCGGAGTCAGATAAACAGGCTGAATATCAGTGAATTTAAGCCCCGCTTCCTGTAAGGCTCTCAGCAGCAGATTGTGTGAACTGGAGCCTTTCTGGAACGCCACTTTGTGACCTTTTAGCTCAGCCACGTTCTTAATGGCACTGTTTTCAGGAACAAGGATGACTTCGGCTTTGGGTTTTGCCGGTTCAACGCCAACGTAAACCAGATCCGCTCCGGCAGCCTGCGCGAAGATAGGTGGAATATCGCCAGTACTGCCGAGATCAATACTGCCGATATTGAGCGCTTCCAGCATTTGTGGTCCGGCAGGAAACTCTATCCATGAGAATTTTGTCTCCGGATAGCGTTTTTCCAGCAGCTGGTGGCTTTTTGCCAGAACCATACTGACGCTGCCTTTTTGGTAGCCAATTCGCAGGCTTTCTGGTGCATTCTCCGCCGCCTGAGCCAGGGCTGAAATCGCCATCAGCCCTGCCAGCCCAATACGGGTCAATGTTTTAAACATGTGCAACCCCCTGTGGTTGAGTCAATGTAGGAACCTGAGCATCTTTGCGGTGCAAGGCCTGCCAGAAGGTTTCCAGTGCGCTGTCGAGACGGGTTTGCAGATTCGGCGTGAAGTGCGGTTTATGCTGATAATCAATAACCTGCGAGTCATCAGCAAAGACGCCGTGCAGGATCTCCTGCGCCTTTAAGGCACTGAGGACAGGTTTCAGGGCGTAATCGACAGCCAGTAAATGGGCTACTGTACCGCCGGTTGCCAGCGGCAAAACCACTTTGCCGTCCAGAGCGCGTTCCGGTAACAGATCAAGCAAGGTTTTTAATGCGCCAGAAAAAGAAGCCTTATAGATGGGGGTCGCCACGATTAACCCGTCAGCCTCTTTGAGCTGTTCAATCAGGGTGTTGAGCGCCGGGCTATCGAATCGGGCGTAGAGCAGATCTTCCGGTTCAAAGTTGTGCAGATTCCAGTGGCACACTTCAATATCCAGAGCGTTAAGTTTTTCACGGGCATATTCCAGTAATGCGCTGGAACGAGAAGGGAAGCGTGGACTTCCAGCCAGAGTGATGACGCGCATGTATGCTCCTTATAACCAATTGTTTGCTTTTATCTAACATTAATAACAATTTTCAGGAGTGTGACATTGCGGTGTTATTCCACTAAATGATTTATCTGCAATTAAAATGCAGAAAACTGCATAAAGAGAGGGCTGCGAAGTAAACGATTGCGTTTTACGCGTCTTTTTTGCCGCAGGTCAATTCCCTTTCTTGAGACAATCGCAGATAATACGCCCCCGGTTTGCACACCGGGAATCCAGGAGAGTTCATGTACTACCCCTTCGTTCGTAAAGCCCTTTTCCAGCTCGATCCAGAGCGCGCTCATGAATTTACATTTCAGCAATTACGCCGTATCACGGGTACGCCACTGGAAGCACTGGTGCGTCAGAACGTGCCAGAAAAACCTGTGCAATGCATGGGACTGACCTTCAAAAACCCACTGGGTCTGGCGGCGGGTCTGGATAAAAATGGCGAGTGCATTGATGCACTGGGTGCGATGGGGTTCGGCTCCATCGAAATCGGGACGGTGACACCGCGTCCGCAACCAGGTAATGATAAACCGCGTTTGTTCCGTTTGGTGGAAGCCGAAGGGTTGATCAACCGGATGGGCTTTAATAACCTTGGTGTTGATCATCTGGTTGAGAACGTTAAAAAAGCACATTTTGACGGCGTGTTAGGCATCAATATTGGCAAGAATAAAGACACGCCAGTAGAGCAGGGCAAAGACGACTATCTGATTTGTATGGAAAAAGTCTACGCTTATGCCGGTTATATTGCGGTGAATATTTCCTCACCGAATACGCCGGGGCTGCGCTCTTTGCAATATGGTGAAGCACTGGACGATCTGCTGAGTGCCATTAAAAATAAACAAAATGAGCTGCAGGCGATCCACCATAAATATGTTCCTGTCGCGGTTAAGATCGCTCCGGATCTTTCTGTCGAAGAATTGATCCAGGTGGCAGATAGTTTAGTTCGGCATAATATCGATGGTGTTATTGCAACCAATACCACCCTCGATCGTTCCCTGGTTCAGGGAATGAAAAACTGTGACGAAACGGGTGGTTTGAGTGGTCGTCCGGTACAATTAAAAAGTACAGAAATTATTCGTGCTCTGTCTGCCGAATTAAAAGGACAGCTTCCCATTATTGGTGTGGGTGGAATTGATTCTGTCATTGCTGCACGTGAGAAGGTTGCTGCCGGAGCATCTCTGGTTCAGATCTATTCTGGCTTTATTTTTAAAGGCCCGCAGTTGATTAAAGAAATCGTCACTCATATCTAATCTTTTCTCGTAATCAGACAACCAGGGCTTTATTTCCAGCCCTGGTTGTTTTATATTCCGTCACTGTTGCTTATTTAGACATTATGGTCTTTTATTATTGATGTTATAAACGAAGCGACAATCAGGACATTTTTAGAACAGGATGTTTCGGGGACGGGAGAGACAAATGCGAATTAAACCTGACGATAACTGGCGTTGGTATTTTTGCGACGAACATGATCGCATGATGCTGGATTTAGCCAATGGCATGTTGTTTCGCTCTCGTTTTGCACGCCGTATGCTTACTCCGGATGCGTTCGCCCCTTCAGGCTTTTGCGTCGATGATGCTGCGCTTTATTTCTCATTTGAAGAGAAATGCCGTGACCTTGAGCTGTCTAAAGAACAGCGTGCTGAACTGGTGCTAAACGCCCTGGTTGCTATCCGTTTCCTTAAACCCCAGATGCCTAAAAGCTGGCATTTTCTGGCGCACGGTATCAGCTGGATGCCGGTGACAGGTGATGCTGCCAGTGTGAGTCTCAGCGATACGGCGGAAGAGGTGAGTTTGCTGGTGGTTGAACCCGGTGAAAATGCAGCCTTGTGTTTGCTGGCGCAACCCAGTGTGACGATTGCCGGACGCATGATGCAGTTGGGTGATGCGATTAAAGTGATGAATGACAGGCTCAAACCACAGCTACGTGCAGATGCTTTCAGCCTTGAGCAAGCTGTTTAAGGTGCTAGCTGTAATGACGTTTTAGGCACACAGCTACAACAAAGGATTGTACCATCGTCCCCAATGGCTGATTTCTTCAGCGCAGTGACTTCCCCTTCAACCAGCGTCACACGGCAACACCCGCAGATCCCCGCGCGACATGAATACGGAACGCGAATACCTGCCTGTTCGAGTTGCTCAAGCAACACCTGCTGATTATTCCCGCGCAGCGTTTGCCCTTGCCACTGAAGCGTCACTGCACGTGTTGGGTGAACTTCCACCTTGACCGTTTCTTCTGTCACTCCGGTCCCATACGCTTTGCCAGGACCTGTTGCGAGGATCTCGACTTCATCACCCACGCGAATCATGCCGCTGTTACGCGGGATCAGATTCTGTCCAAAATCAACATCGCCGTTATCCTGCGCTGTCCGGAAAGATTGCAGTGTTTTAAGTGGCTCGCCGGACGGGTGTTTTTGGCCTTTCTCGGGGCTGACCGTGGTAAAGATGCAGCGACTACAGGGCTTCACTACATCAAAAATCACGCTACCGATACGAATGACTTTCCAGGTGTCCTCTTCCCACGCCTGTGCTCCTGTAACGACCAGGTTAGGACGGAACTGTTCCATTTGAACGCTCGCTTTGCATCGGTTTTGCACATCACGCAGAGATGCTTCACTGGTAAGCAGGAACGGGAATCCATCAGCGAAGGAGAGTGGAACCGCTTCATAGCGCTTCACTCGCCGGGTCAGTTCGGGGCCGACCCAACGTAGCTGGACGCTACGGGAGAAAAAGCCACTCAACCACTGATTGATCTCATCAGGCGCGATACGGGCAGTGAAATGGTTACCCCAGACTTCGGTCGGCGCATCGACAGGCGCAAAATCACTAAAGCGGACGACGACGCTGGAATCATCGGGGGCAGTCAGGTGTAAACCATCATACAAAGGGGATGGTGTAAAGCGCACCATTTGTGGAAACTGACGTGCCGTAATAAAGGTTCCGTCTGGTTCAGTTACCATGAAAATGCGATCAAAGGCGAAACCGCTGACGTCAGCAAGCGCATGAGTCAGGCCAATGCCGCGCATTGATTTGACCGGATGAATAAAAAGCCTGGATAACGTCACCACTGTTCATACCCTCGAACGAATGAAAATAAGCCCTCAACTTTATGACATACACTCCATATTAGCTATAATGCGCAGCAATTTTCTTAGAGTAATAAGTGACGATATGAATTCTCTGTTTGCCAGTACGGCCCGTGGGCTGGAAGAGCTGTTAAAAACTGAACTTGAAGGCCTGGGGGCGCAAGCCTGTCAGGTGGTTCAGGGTGGTGTCCACTTTGAGGGCGACACGCGGCTTATTTACCAGAGCCTGATGTGGAGTCGCCTGGCGTCGCGCATCATGCTGCCTCTGGGCGCATGTAAGGTTTATAGCGATCTTGACTTGTACCTTGGCGTACAGGCCATTGACTGGACAGAGATTTTTGCACCAGATGCAACTTTCGCCGTGCATTTTAGTGGGCTGAATGACGAAATTCGTAACAGCCAGTACGGTGCGCTGAAGGTAAAAGATGCGATTGTCGACAGCTTCACCCGTAAAAACCTGGAGCGTCCGAATGTCGATCGTGAAAATCCCGATCTGCGCATTAACGTGTGGCTCAACAAAGAAACGGCGAATATCTCCCTGGATCTGTGCGGAGAAGGTCTCCACCAGCGTGGTTACCGCGATCGTGCGGGTATCGCGCCGATCAAAGAGAACCTGGCAGCAGCAATAGTGATGCGTTCAGGCTGGCAGGCCGGTACACCTCTGCTCGATCCGATGTGTGGCTCTGGCACGTTACTCATTGAAGCAGCAATGCTGGCAACAGACCGGGCTCCGGGTCTGCATCGTGGACACTGGGGTTTTAGTGGATGGGCGCAGCATGACGAGGCCATCTGGAAAGAAGTCAAAGCCGAAGCGCAGGTTCGCGCTCGTAAAGGGCTGGCGGATTACACGTCGCATTTCTATGGTTCAGACAGTGATTCTCGGGTCATTGAGCGTGCGCGCAGCAACGCCCGTCGCGCAGGTATCGCCGATCTTGTCACCTTTGAGGTGAAGGATGTGGCGCAGCTCAGCAATCCTCTGCCAAAAGGCCCCTACGGAACGGTAATCAGTAACCCGCCGTACGGTGAACGTCTTGATAGTGAACCTGCGCTGATTGCCCTGCATAGCTTGTTGGGTCGCACGATGAAAGACGCTTTCGGTGGCTGGAATTTGTCACTGTTTAGTGCCTCCCCGGAGCTGCTGAGTTGCCTGCAACTGCGTGCTGAGCGTCAGTTCAAAGCCAAAAATGGTCCACTGGACTGCGTGCAGAAAAACTACCATCTGACGGAAAAAGAGGGTGATAGTAAGCCATCATCTGTGGCGGAAGATTATGCTAACCGCCTGCGTAAGAACCTGAAAAAATTTGAAAAATGGGCGAAGCAGGAAGGAATCGAATGCTACCGCTTATATGATGCAGACCTGCCAGAATATAACGTTGCCGTTGACCGCTATGCGGACTGGATTGTGGTGCAGGAGTATGCTCCACCAAAAACCGTTGATGCGCAGAAAGCACGTCAGCGTCTGTTAGATATTATTGCTGCCACTATCAGTGTGCTTGGTATTGCGCCAAACAAGCTGGTTCTGAAAACCCGTGAGCGCCAGAAAGGGAAAAATCAGTATCAGAAGATGGGTGAAAAAGGTGATTTTATCGAAGTGGGCGAATACAACGCTCGCCTTTGGGTCAACCTGACTGATTACCTGGATACAGGTCTGTTCCTTGACCACCGCATCGCACGTCGTATGTTGGGTCAGATGAGTAAAGGTAAAGATTTCCTTAACTTGTTCTCCTATACCGGCAGCGCCAGCGTGCATGCTGGGCTTGGTGGCGCACGCAGCACGACCACCGTGGATATGTCCCGCACGTATCTGGAGTGGGCAGAGCGCAACCTGCGTCTGAATGGGCTTACCGGTCGCCCACATCGTCTGCTTCAGGCGGATGTGCTGGGTTGGCTGCGTGAGACAGATGAGCAGTTTGATCTGATCTTCATCGACCCACCGACATTCTCTAACTCCAAGCGAATGGAAGATACCTTTGACGTCCAGCGCGATCATTTGCGTCTGATGACCGATCTAAAACGTCTGCTGCGTAAAGGCGGCACGATTATGTTCTCGAACAACAAACGCGGCTTCCGCATGGATAATGACGGGCTGGCAGCACTGGGATTGAAAGCACAAGAAATTAGCCAAAAAACGCTGTCTCAGGACTTTGCCCGTAATCGTCAAATCCACAACTGCTGGTTGATTACCGCAGTCTGAAAGGAAAAATAAATGTCACTAATTAGCATGCACGGCGCCTGGCTGTCTTTCAGCGATGCGCCCCTTCTCGATGATACTGAACTGCACATCGAAGATAATGAACGAGTCTGTCTGGTAGGCCGTAACGGTGCGGGTAAATCCACGCTGATGAAGATCCTTAACCGTGAGCAAGGTCTGGATGACGGACGTATTGTATACGAGCAGGATCTGATTGTTTCCCGCTTGCAGCAGGATCCGCCGCGCAATGTTGCGGGTAGCGTGTATGACTTTGTCGCAGAAGGGATCTCTGAACAGGCGGAATACCTGAAGAGTTATCACGACATCTCACATCTGGTGATGACCGATCCAAGCGAGAAAAACCTCAATGAGATGGCGCGCTTACAGGAACTGCTGGATCACCACGGACTGTGGCAACTGGAAAGCCGCATCACCGAGGTTCTGGAGCAGTTGGGCCTGGAAGCTGATATGGAACTGGCGTCTCTCTCTGGTGGCTGGTTGCGTAAAGCGGCACTGGGCCGCGCGCTGGTAAGTGGTCCGAAAGTGTTGCTGCTGGACGAGCCAACTAACCACCTGGACATTGAAGCTATCGACTGGCTGGAGGGGTTCCTGAAGACCTTTAACGGCACGATTATCTTTATCTCGCATGACCGTTCGTTTATTCGCAACATGGCGACCCGTATTGTCGATCTCGATCGCGGCAAGCTGGTCACCTATCCAGGTGATTACGATACGTATCTGCTGGAAAAAGAAGAGAACCTGCGCGTTGAAGAACTCCAGAATGCTGAGTTTGACCGCAAGCTGGCGCAAGAAGAAGTCTGGATCCGTCAGGGGATCAAAGCGCGTCGTACCCGTAATGAAGGCCGTGTCCGCGCCCTGAAAGCGATGCGTAATGAACGCAGTGCGCGCCGTGAAGTGATGGGCAGCGCGAAGATGCAGGTTGAAGAGGCGTCCCGCTCCGGAAAAATTGTCTTTGAAATGGAAGACGTTAACTATCAGGTGGACGGAAAAGTGTTGGTCAAAGACTTTTCTGCCCAGGTACAGCGTGGCGATAAAATTGCCCTGATTGGCCCTAACGGCTGCGGTAAAACTACGCTACTCAAACTGATGTTAGGCCAGTTACAGGCTGATAGCGGACGCGTGCATTGCGGCACGAAACTGGAAGTGGCGTACTTCGACCAACACCGTGCTGAGCTGGATCCGGACAGAACGGTGATGGACAACCTTGCCGAGGGTAAACAGGAAGTGATGGTGAACGGGAAGCCACGCCATGTACTGGGCTATTTGCAGGACTTCCTGTTCCATCCTAAACGTGCCATGACGCCTGTCCGTGCGTTATCCGGTGGTGAGCGTAACCGTCTTTTGCTGGCCCGTTTATTCCTGAAACCAAGTAACCTGTTGATTCTTGATGAACCGACGAACGATCTGGATGTCGAAACCCTGGAACTGCTGGAAGAGCTGATCGATGGTTATCAGGGTACGGTGATGCTGGTGAGTCACGATCGTCAGTTCGTTGACAACACCGTAACCGAGTGCTGGATTTTTGAAGGTGAAGGGCGTATTGGTCAGTACGTCGGCGGGTATCACGATGCACGCGGACAGCAATCTCAGTCGCTCATACAAAAACAGTCAAAACTCAAAGTGGGAACGGAACCTGTTGTCGCAAAAGCAGAAACTGTTAAAAAACCGACTGTGAAAATGAGCTATAACCTGCAACGCGAACTCGAAGGGCTGCCTCAGCGTCTTGAGGAGCTGGAAGCGTCACTCGAAGCTCTGCAAATTCAGGTAGCAGATGCCTCCTTCTTTACGCAGTCGCACGACTATACTCAGAAAATATTGGCAGAGCTTACCCAGGCTGAACAGGCACTGGAGGAAGCATTTGAACGCTGGGAGTACCTTGAGTCTCTGAAAAACGGCGTATAAACAGGGATAACATATGTGTGACCAGCACCATGCCGACCGGCATATATTATGCTCGCAATGCGATATGCTCGTGGCGCTGCCAGAGCTGGGTCACGGACATAAAGCTCTCTGCCCACGTTGTGGCGCTACGCTGACAACAGAGTGGGACGCGCCAAGGCAGCGTCCCACTGCTTATGCTATTGCTGCCTTGTTCATGTTGTTGCTCTCGAATCTCTTCCCCTTCATTTATATGAAGGTGGGAGGGATAACCAGCCAGGTTGATTTACTCGAAATACCTGGCGTGATGTTCTCAGAAAATTACGCCAGCCTGGGCACGTTTTTTCTCCTGTTTGTCCAGATTGTTCCGGCTTTTTGTCTGGTGGTGATCCTGCTGCTGGTTAATCGTGTGCGGATGCCTGCTGCTCTCAAAATAAAACTCGCGCGGATCCTGTTTCAGCTGAAAAGCTGGGGAATGGCGGAGATTTTTCTGGCGGGGATTCTGGTTAGTTTTGTGAAGCTAATGGCGTATGGCGATGTAGGAATCGGTAGCAGTTTTGTTCCCTGGTGCTTGTATTGTGTACTACAGTTACGGGCTTTTCAGTGCGTAGACAGACGTTGGGCGTGGGATGACATTGCACCAGCACCGACATTCCCACAGACGGTAAAAGTGGGAGTGCCGGGGATCCGCCAGGGGCTACGTTCATGTTCCTGCTGTACCGCGGTTTTGCCTGCCGGGATGGATGTGTGCCCGCGCTGCGGCACAAGAGGTCATGTACGGCGTAAGAATAGTCTCCAGTGGACGATGGCCCTGCTGGTGACATCCATCATGCTTTATCTACCTGCCAACATATTGCCCATTATGATCACCGATTTGCTCGGCGATAAAATGCCATCAACAATTATGGCGGGTGTCATATTGTTATGGGGGGAAGGGTCGTATCCCGTAGCACTGGTGATTTTCATTGCCAGCATTATGGTTCCCACATTAAAAATGATCGCGATCGCCTGGCTTTGCTGGGATGCGAAGGGACACGGTAAGCGCGACAGTGAGCGCATGCACCTGATTTATGAAGTTGTTGAATTTGTCGGTCGCTGGTCAATGATTGATGTTTTTGTCATTGCCGTCCTGTCGGCGCTGGTGCGTATGGGAGGACTGATGAGTATTTATCCCGCTATGGGGGCGCTGATGTTTGCGCTGGTCGTTATTATGACCATGTTTGCGGCCATGACCTTCGACCCTCGTTTATCGTGGGATCGTGAGCCAGAGTCAAGCCATGAGGAAGAGTAAGAGCATGGAAAATAAGAGTGGAGAGGCTAAAGTGCAGAAGGTCAAAAACTGGTCTCCGGTATGGATCTTCCCAATCGTAACTGCACTGATTGGTGCATGGATACTGTTTTATCATTACAGTCACCAGGGGCCGGAAGTCACGCTTATCACCACAAATGCAGAGGGAATTGAAGGGGGTAAAACCACCATCAAAAGCCGTAGCGTAGATGTGGGGGTCGTGGAAACGGCAACCCTGACTGATGATTTGACCCATGTTGAAATCAAGGCTCGTCTGAATGCTGGAATGGAAAAACTGTTGCACAGTGATTCCGTATTCTGGGTTGTAAAACCACAGATTGGTCGTGAGGGTATCAGTGGTTTGGGGACGTTACTTTCCGGGGCTTACATTGAGCTGCAGCCGGGAAACAAGGGCAACGCACCCGGAAAATATAATCTTCTGGATTCACCGCCACTTGCTCCGCCGGATGCAAAAGGTATCCGTGTGATCCTCGACAGCAAAAAAGCCGGTCAGTTAACGGCGGGTGATCCCGTATTGTTCCGCGGCTATCGCGTTGGCTCTGTTGAGACGAGTTCGTTTGACCCGCAAAAAAGAACCATCAGTTATCAACTGTTTATCAATGCACCTAACGACCGGCTGGTGACCAGTAACGTCCGTTTCTGGAAAGACAGCGGGATCGCGGTGGATCTGACATCGGCGGGTATGCGTGTAGAAATGGGATCCTTAACCACGCTCTTTGGCGGTGGTGTAAGTTTTGATGTACCGGAAGGTATGGATCTCGGTCAGCCTGTTGCAGAAAAGACGCCGTTCAGGCTGTTTGATGATCAGAAAAGCATTCAGGATGCTCTCTATACCGATCACATTGACTACCTGATGTTCTTTAAAGACTCGGTTCGCGGTTTGCAGCCGGGAGCGCCTGTTGAGTTCCGTGGCATTCGTCTGGGGACCGTTGGGCAAGTTCCGTTCTTTGTTCCTGGACTTCGTCAGGTCCTGGATGATGATTACCGTATCCCTGTTCTGATCCGTATTGAACCTGAGCGTCTCATCAACCAGATTGGTGAAAATCAGGATATTGGCGCGCACATCACTGAATTAATGAACCGTGGCCTGCGCGGGTCGCTGAAAACCGGTAACCTGGTAACGGGGGCACTGTATGTGGATATGGACTTCTATCCGAAAGCACCTGCAATTACCGGTATCCGCGAATTTGGCGGCTACAAGATTATCCCAACAGTGAGTAGCGGCCTTGCGCAGATCCAGCAGCGTCTTATGGAAACACTGGATAAGATTAATAATCTGCCACTGAATCCGATGATTGAAGCCGCAACAAGCTCGCTGAGTGAGAGCCAGGCGACGATGCGCCGTCTGCAGACCACGCTGGATAATATCAACAAGATCACTGCAAGCCAGTCTATGCAGCAATTGCCGCAGGATATGCAGAAAACATTGCGCGAGCTGAATCGCAGTATGCAGGGCTTCCAGCCGGGCTCGGCTGCCTATAACAAGATGGTGGCAGATATGCAACGTCTTGATCAGGTTTTACGTGAACTGCAGCCTGTGCTTAAAACGCTCAATGAGAAGAGCAATGCGCTGGTGTTTGAAGCGAAAGACAAAAAGGATCCTGAGCCGAAGAGGGCAAAAGAATGAAAAAGTGGCTATTGATTGTTGGCGCTCTGTTTTTAACGGCCTGCAGTTCTGGTGTCGAAAATAAGAGTTACTATCAGTTGCCCCTCTCGACGCAGACAGGGGGGCAAAGCACGGCCAGCCAGGGTAATCGCCTGCTATGGGTAGAGCAAGTCGCTGTGCCTGATTATCTCGCCGGTAATGGTGTGGTCTATCAGACCAGCGATGTGCAGTACGTTATTGCCACGAATAACCTGTGGGCCAGCCCGCTTGACCAGCAGTTGCGTAATACGCTGGTTGCCAATCTTGGGAGCCAGCTCCCAGGCTGGGTTGTCGCCTCACAGCCTCTGGGAAGTGATCAGGACACCCTGAATGTTACCGTGACAGGATTCCATGGTCGCTATGATGGCAAAGTGGTGATAAGCGGTGAGTGGCTATTAAACCATCAGGGGCAGTTGATTAAACGTCCTTTCCATCTTGAGTTGAAACAGCAAAAAGATGGATACGACGAGATGGTGAAAGTGTTAGCGCAAGGGTGGGCGCAAGAATCGGCCAGTATCGCTCGTGAGATTTCGCCGCTTCCATAAGTAAAATTCATCGACATAAGGCGCGGTCAGCAACACGCTGATTGCGCTTTTTTTTTCGTTTTGACTTCAGCTTGTTACCTGTGCCGCATCACATTTTTTGTACAAATGGTTTTTTGTATAGCTCACAAATATGACACTGGCGTGAATTTTGCGCATTGACGCTGAGAGTGATTCGGGTTATTCGTTATCTGTGGTTGCACATTTTGCAGCCACTGTTTTCTTTCCACCAGACCAAAGAATGAGGGAAACGAGGCATGAAGAGACAGAAACGAGATCGCCTGGAACGGGCTCATCAACGTGGTTATCAGGCGGGCATCGCCGGACGCTCAAAAGAAATGTGTCCTTATCAGACGATAAATCAAAGGTCACAATGGTTGGGAGGCTGGCGAGAAGCCATCGGAGACAGGGTAATTCTTGCTTGATGACGTCTCTTTAGAAACAGAAACCTCCGCAATGCGGAGGTTTCGCCTTTTCTGGTGATGTAAAACAGAAAAGTAATTAGAAAGCAGACGTATCCTGGAACAAGCCAACTTTCAGATCGTTTGCGGTGTAAATCAGGCGGCCATCAACCAGCACTTCGCCATCCGCCAGGCCCATAATAAGACGACGGTTAACAATGCGTTTGAAGTGAATACGGTAGGTGACTTTCTTCGCAGAAGGCAGAACCTGACCGGTGAATTTCACTTCACCTACACCCAGTGCGCGGCCTTTGCCTTCGCCGCCGAGCCAGCCCAGATAGAAGCCAACCAACTGCCACATTGCATCAAGGCCCAGGCAACCTGGCATTACCGGATCGCCAATAAAGTGGCAACCGAAGAACCACAGGTCCGGATTGATATCGAGTTCCGCTTCTACGTAGCCCTTATCGAAATTGCCGCCTGTTTCGGTCATTTTCACGACACGGTCCATCATCAGCATGCTCGGAGCCGGTAACTGTGGGCCTTTAGCGCCAAACAGTTCACCGCGACCAGAGGCAAGAAGGTCTTCTTTTGTATAGGATTCGCGTTTATCTACCATGTTCTCAGTAAGCCTTATTTTAGTGAAGCACGCAGGATAGCTAACACGTGTACGCTGAACAAGTCCGATCAGTTCGGATTAAACCAGCCTAGCCAGCGTAACGGCCATGGATAACGATGACGAGCGTCCTGCTGTGTTGCCTGAGCGATACGTTCCTGTATCGTCTGCATCAATGTTGTTTGACCTTCACCATCCCATACCAGATTAGTCAGTAAAGGAAGAGCATCCTCAATGCCTTCAATGGCCCAGATAGCGAATTGCTCCTGTTCCACGGCGTTAAGAAGCTCCTGGCTCAGACTCAAGTGGCGAGCGTTGGCCGCAGGGACAATGACACCCTGCTTGCCATTAAGACCACGTTGCTGGCAGATAGAGAAGAAACCTTCAATTTTTTCATTCAGCCCGCCAACAGGCTGCGCACGACCAAACTGATCGACGGAACCAGTGATGGCGATATTCTGGTTGATTGGCACTTCAGCCAGGGCGCTGATGAGCGCGCACAGCTCAGCCATTGAGGCGCTGTCACCATCGACTTCACTGTAGGACTGCTCAAAAGTCAGTGAAGCAGAGAAGGGGATTTGCTGCTCAAGTTGCAGCTCCGACATCAGGAACGCCTGCATGATCATCATGCCTTTAGCATGAATATTGCCGCCAAGTTCTGCTTTACGTTCGATGTCTGTAAATTCACCGTCACCAACATGCACGACGCAACTGATACGTGAAGGTTCACCAAACGCACGAGGATGGCCTGGGAACTCAATGACCGACAGGGCATTGATTTGGCCGATGCGCTCGCCTTCGGTTTCTACCAGAATCTGTTCGAGCAGAATTTCATCCTGCATACGATCAGCGAGATAGCCTTCACGCCACTCGCGCTGTGCAAGCATTTGGGTAAGCTGCTCCCCTGTAAAGGAGCCTTCTCCGCTTATGACTCCCACTTCGCGAAGTTGTTTGCTGATCCACAGTGGGCAAAGCGGCAATGTTTCCTGATCGCCTGTATAGCGGACTGCCTCACGAATTAAGCCAGGCCAGGCGTCAGTCGCCGGTGTCGGTAATTGATAGCGTGTTGCAACGGACATCACCCATTGACACCACTGGGCCATATCATCACCGTCGGCAATCTGAAGATTGTCTTCGTATTCGGTGTAGACGGCGAGATCGGCTAGTTCTGGCTCCATCTCCTGAAAATCGGCCAGCGATTCACGATCGCCTGTCAGTACCACTGTGAGTGACAACGGCATTGATGGGATAGCAACGGGTAATGGGCGAGACTCATCATATCCGACCCAGTCAAAACGTTGCTGGCTGACAATCGTTTTCAGGCGCATCCATAGCAGCGGTTGGGCAAGAAGCGTGCGCAGAGCGATGATTAGCACACCACCGTTCGCTCGATGTACGAGACCAGGCTGCAGTGATAATTCGCCGTTGAATTGGCGCAGACAGCCAAACAGTTGTTCAGCTTCGACCCAATTAGCGGTGATCACTTCGCCTTTTGCCGCAAAGCGGTCATCAGCCTTCAAAGCGGGTTCGAAAGTAACATCACGCCCAGCGATACGATATTGACCACCATAGACTGAGTCCGTTTCTGGCTGCAACTGACGCATTGCATCACCCAGAAGTGTCAGGTACTCGGCTTCTTCCGGAGCTTTGAGCAGCATGAAAGGAGATGTTGCCCATGGGCTTAACACCTGCTCCAGCGCATAATGCAAACGTGGTTGTGTCTCGCTGAGTATGAATTCGTTTTCTTTGGTGAGTTCTGGCTGTGCAAACAGTTCCTGATAGCTCTCGGTATCTGGAACCAGGTCACGCCATGCAAGTTTCGTAATGGTCAAAGTTGATGTTTTTTAGTCAGATGTAAAACCGTGGAGTATACCGTAAGCGGTGGATTCTGCCCATGCGGTATTCTGCATTTCCGGCAGCGAAAGCACCGTATCGATTCACAGGATATGATTTCTTTTCAGCAGATTGCCAAAAAACTGATATTCTGAACAGAGTTACGTGGTAACACTGAGAACGCAATGAAATATCAACAACTGGAAAACCTCGAAAGCGGATGGAAATGGAAGTACCTGGTCAAAAAGCATCGTGAAGGCGAGCTGATCACCTGCTATATCGAAGCCAGCGCGGCGAAAGACGCAGTGGATATTTTGCTGACCTTAGAAAATGAACCGGTGAAGGTTAATAGCTGGATAGAGAAGCATATCAATCCGGCGTTACTGAACCGGATGAAGCAAACTATCCGCGCTCGCCGTAAACGGCATTTTAATGCTGAGCATCAGCATACCCGCAAAAAGTCTATCGATCTGGAGTTTATGGTCTGGCAGCGACTGGCAGGGCTTGCTCAGCGGCGTGGAAAAACACTATCTGAAACGATTGTGCAACTGATTGAAGATGCCGAGCACAAAGAAAAGTATGCGAGCCAGATGTCGACACTGAAGAACGATTTACAGGCGCTGCTGGGTAAAAAATAGCGTTTCACTTTTCTTTGGACAATAAAAAACCCCGCTATGCGGGGTTTTTTTTAAAGACGATAACTTATGCCGCTGGCTGAGTTACAACGTCTTTGATGCCTTTAACTTCGATCTCAACGCGACGATCTGGAGCCAGGCAATCGATCAGTGCAGCGCGAGCTTTCACGTTGTCACAGGTAGAACCGGTAACTGGGTTAGATTTACCCATACCACGTGGAGAGATCTTGTTAGCTGGGATACCTTTAGAGATCAGGTAATCAACAACAGACTGAGCACGTTTTTCAGACAGATTCTGGTTGTAAGCGTCAGAACCGATACGGTCAGTGAAGCCCAGAACTACTACAGAACCATCTTTAGGATCCAGGTTGCTCAGCTGAGAGTACAGCTGATCAAGCGCCTGCTGACCTTCTGGTTTCAGAGTTGCTTTGTTGAAGTTGAACAGAACGTCAGACTTCAGAGTGAAGTGCTTGGTCTGTACTTCTGGAGCTGGAGCCGGAGCCGGAGCAACTACTGGCGCTGCTTCTTCCTGCTGGCCGAAACGGTAGGAAACACCTACGCTCAGCATGCCGTTGTCTGGACGAACACCAACGGTGTTGCCGTCGCCAATGTTGTTAACCCACTGGTATTCCAGACGAGTAGCGATATCACGGGTCACAGCCCACTCAACACCACCAGCGAATACTGGGGAAACACCAGTGTCGTGGTTGTCACCAGCAATGTTGTTGCTGGAGTCAGCGCGCCATACCATGCCGCCCAGACGGGTGTACACGTCCAGATCGTCAGTTACTGGGTAACCCAGTTTAGCGGTCAGCTGAACGCCTTGAGCTTTGAAAGCGCCATTTACGGTGTCGCCTTTGTATGGCATACGACCTAACCAGTCGTAACCCATTTCAAAACCAACATACGGGTTAACCTGATAGCCACCGAACGCACCTGCACCGAGCTGGCTTTCGTGAGTTGGGCCGTCGTTGTTCAGGGAGCTGTTGTACCAGCCAGTGTCATGGAACTGAGACCAGCCCAGTTTACCACCTGCATACCAGGTATTATCTTTCGGAGCGGCCTGCGCTACGGTAGCGAAGCCAGCCAGTGCCACTGCAATCGCGATAGCTGTCTTTTTCATTTTTTGCGCCTCGTTATCATCCAAAATTTGCCATGAAAATCTCAAGGAGAAATCACGGTTAAATCCTTCACCTGGGGGCGTGGTCAAATATAAGTCTACCGATATCTTCGGCTTAGGCCGAGCACCCCTGGCGATGTAAAGTCTACAACGTAGCTAGAAACTTACAAGTGTGAACTCCGTCAGGCATATGAAAAAAAAAGTTCCGTATACCTATTATTTAACATTTTTTGAACGGATTTTGTGCAGTAAAATTAATGAGAACCGCACCAGACAAGCCTTGCCGCAGTTTTACCGCATTGAACTAATTGCGCGTCTTGTGGTCGAAAAAAATTCCAAGAAAAATCTCAATTTTACTCAATGATACAAATTAGAGTGAATTTTTAGCCCAGACAGGTGTCCTTTGCCGTGAGGAACAGGGCGAATAGGTCTCATGATAAAACCGATCGCATCACCTTCTTCTGCAGCTTCAGCCAGCCGATAATGTTCTTCTTCCGTCAATTCTTCCGGCAACCAGCCAATTACCACACTGTAGTTTCCGGTACGTAATGCCCGGATCATCGACTCAACTGTATCGCACGGCGAGAGTTGATTAATCTGCATCACCTTTGTCAGCGGGAGTCCTGCTGATTGAACCCATTCGCGGCTCAATTTTTGCTGGGGTGTTAGCCAAAGCTGCCAGCGAGATTGTTGACCAAGCTGCTGCAATAACGGCAGCAATAAGAGTTGCGTTAACAGGGGCTGGTCTTCACGGTAAACCACTTCGCTGATAAGCCCTGTTGAAACGCGCTCGACGGATTTCTGCGCGACATTGCCTGCGGTAGAAGAGAAAGATGTTGAGCGATTTGCATAGCCTGAAGTGTACATAATCATTCCAGCCCTGTAGTTACTGTATGAATATACAGTAACCCCTGTGTGCCTAAAGATCAACCTCATTTTCGGAAAGCAACTCGCAAATTTTGTTTGTTGTTGGCATGTTGTGAAAAATCATCTTGCTCAAGAAGAAGAAGTTGCCTATTTTTCTGCTACTGGATCCGGTAGTAAGAAAAAGCGTTGTTACTTGATGATTTTAAAGGGAAATATCATGAAAAAGATATCTTGTGAACGGATTTATAAATCACAGGAATATCTCTCCTCGTTAGGCGATATCCAGCATCGTGCACTTTTTGGCGGTTATACCCTTGCGGTTGACGATGCCGTATTTGCCATGGTTTCCGAGGGTGAGCTCTATCTTCGCGCCTGTGAGCAAAGCACCAGGTACTGTGTAAAGCACTCTTCTTCTTTTCTGACTTTATTGAAACGGGGGCGTCCAGTCCTTCTCAATTATTACCGGGTGGATGAGGGGCTCTGGCAGGACAGGGAAAGGTTACTTCAGCTCTCTTCCTTTGCACTGGAATCGGCAAGGAAGGAGCGACATCAGCGACATCAACGAAACCGACTGAAAGATCTTCCGAACCTGACGTTTCAGATCGAAGTACTGCTCTATGAAGCGGGTATCACAAATGAAGAAACGCTACGAGGGCTTGGTGCAAAGACAAGCTGGCTGAAAATAAGAAAGAACAACAAACAACTGGGTATTAAAGTGCTGTTTGCGCTGGAAGGTGCAATCGAGGGGCTGCATGAAGCGGCGCTCCCGACGCCCATTCGCCGGGAGCTAACAGAATGGTTTAATGCGCTGACTGAGCCACGTGAGAATCATTCCGCCAGGTAGCAATTTGCTGCTGCAGTCGGCAAATTTCCGGCAGCAAAGCAATAAGCAGGCCGACTTGCTGGAGGACCAGTGGCGCTTTGTTGTCGGAGCCAGGATCCAGGTGAGCAATACGTTGAGCAAGTTCGTCCAGAGACTGTTGAACTCGTGGCTCATCTGATGGGCGGTGGTGCAGGGCATCGTCAACGTAACATACCGCATCATCCAGCAGGGTAAGGATGCCGGGGTTGGTCAGCTTCTCACGGTGCGCACCCAGTGTAGAGATATAGCTTGTGAATGTGTGGTTGAGACACAAAAGACGAAATGCGGTTTCCCGTATCTCAGTTGTTGCTCGTGGCTCCGTTGACATATTGGATACAACCGAAGCTAATTCTGCATCACTGTTATGCGCATCGCGCCGGGCGATACGATAGGCCAGACGGTTATCACGTCCCTGATGGTACTGCTCAAGAATGGCATCAAGGTATCGACAGTTGGCATTCATTGCCCGATCCAGCACGCGTGGTAAATTGCGAAAGCGCCAGTCAGGCCAGATAAAACTCACAGCCGCCCAGGCAATAGCACAGCCAATAAGGGTATCGATGACGCGGGGAAGTGCGACTTCAAACCCTTCCCCTAGCAGGTTGAAGCACAGTAATACCAGCAGTGTGATGAACATGGTCGCATGTGCATACTGCACATTACGGAATGCGAAGAAGAGTACGCCAGTAATCACAATAAGGATGAGTTGCCCTTCGAGTGAGGGAACGAAATACAGCAAGGGTAATCCGACGGCAACCCCCACCAGTGTCCCGATGATTCTCAGCGCCAGTCGGTGGCGCGTGGCGTTATAGTTTGGCTGGCAGACAAACAGACTGGTTAGCAGTATCCAGTAACCATGGTGCAATCCGGTGATCTGGATAAAGGCGTAGCCTACACAGAGCACGAGTGACATCCTGACCGCATGGCGGAATAACGCGGATTCTGGCGTAAAGTTGCGGCTCAAACGCAACCACATATCGCTAAAGCTGTGCACGCTATCATCAGCCAACTGGTTTTCTGCGTCGTTTCCTGGCATTGCCATTGCTTGTTCGGACTCAATGGTCGCCAGTTGGGCATCAATCGCACGCAAATTATTGAGCAGGAAACCCAGGGCTTTTATTTGCTCCGGAGATGTTCCGCTGGCCTGAACGCGGTCGAGTGCTGCGTCAAGATGGCTGAAGGCTCGCTCGAAGCGCGAGTCGTGCTGATAGGGCGTGCGCAACAAAATGGACCTTGCCAGTTGCTGACAAGCCTGAGATTGCATTGAGAGTAAGCGCTGGAAGCGGAACATAACATCGCTATAGCGAAACTTCTCACGCAGGGCGGCGTACTGAACGTGTGATGAACTTGCACGTTCATGAATATCCTGTGCAGCAAAGTAGTAATGTAATGTGCGGCGCGTCCCTCGCTGTCCACGATCGCCGCGCAGGCGCGTGAGCAGGGAGGCTTTCGTCTGATTTAACATCGCGACAAGCTGCCCGTTTGCCAGGGCGAGATCGTAAAGCGGGGCCTGGCTCTCTTCTTCTATATCCGGGTCAAATAACCGGGATTTGAGCTCCAGGTATTGGGCCAACAGTTCGTAGCTGCGGGCGAGGTTATCCTGCAATGCCCGAACCGGAAAAATAAGATGCCCGGTTAGCGTGAGCAGGTTGTACCAGATTGCACCCAGCAACAGCAGCAGAGGCTGTTGATACCACTGGTCATAGAGTGACACGCCCAGCATGGTATAGATAGCAATCAGTAGTGCACCAAACGCGATGGTGGCATAACGCTGGCCCAGCCCGCCCAGCAGAATAAAACCGCTGGTGGAGAGTGTCAGTCCCAACGCGAACAGCCATGGCCACGGGAACAGCAGTTCGACCGATGAAGAGGCGATGAAAAAACAGAGTAATGTAATAACCAGATTTCGCAGACGTCCGGTCAGGCGATCGTCCAGATCGGCCAGCGCCCCGGCAACAACGCCAAGGGTGAGTGGGATGGTCAGTTTGACGTCATTCAACCACCAGGGCAGGGCGACAGTACCGCACAGTGCGATAAAAATCCTGGCGTTATAAAGCCAGGTGCTGTTCCATGTATAGCGGCGAAATAATGGGCTTAGCATCAGCAGGGCCAGTCCTTATTACTGAAAACGACGACGGGCATTTGCTTCACGTGCAGCCTGCGCGACTTCTACCGGGACAACCCGACGCCCGACTGGCCACAGCGCGATAGCGGCAATTTTGAAATTAGCGAGACCCACCGGAATGCCAATGATCGTGATGCATTGTGCAATGCCAGCAAAGATGTGCATCAGACACAGCCACCAGCCAAAGAAAATCAGCCACAGGATATTCAGTACGGTTCCGCCTGTATTCATCAGCGAATTTTTTCCGTCCGGGTTCAGTTCATCAACATGAATGGCTTCATTACCATATGGGATAAAGGACAGTTTGGTTATTTCCCAGCAGGAGCGTGTCAGTGGCAGGGTAAAAATGAGCACAATGCTTACCAGAGTGGCAAAAAGCCAGGAAAGTGTGGTGGCAAAACCGCCAAGGACAAAATTCAAAACATTCAGAACGGTACGCATAAATCCTCAGTTCCTTTCGATATGATTAACGCTAAGTGATTGTAACGTTTTTTTAGGCTGGAGCACCTTAAAACTGGCAGTTAAACTGTCAGGTAAATTATCTCTTCGTGGATTCGGCTGGACATGGAACTGAAAGCAACTTCTTTGGGCAAACGCCTGGCGCAGCACCCGTACGACAAGGTTGTGCTGCTTAATGCAGGGGTTAAAGTCTCTGGTGAACGTCACGAATATCTCATTCCGTTTAATCAACTTCTGGCGATCCACTGCAAGCGAGGGCTGGTATGGGGCGAACTGGAGTTCGTACTTCCGGCGGGAAAAGTGGTACGACTTCACGGGACGGAGTGGGCTGAAACGCTGCGTTTTCATCATCATCTGAATACGCTCTGGCAGCAGTGGAGTGGCGATATGAGCCTCGTCGCGGCACAGGTTTTGCACCAGGTTCTGGATGAGATCGCGCAAAGCAGTGAGCAGCAGAAATGGCTTACCCGCCAGCAAACCGCGGGTTTGCAGCAAAAAATAAGCCGGGCGCTTGCCGCACTTCCCATTCCCGTTTCACGTCTGGATGAGTTTGATAATTGCCGGGACGCCTGGCGTCAATGCCAGGCGTGGTTGAATGATGTTGACCAAAGCCGGCTTGCCCATAATCAGGCATGGACCGAGACCATGCTTACGCAGTACGCCGATTTCTTCAGCCATATTGAATCGTCACCTTTGAATCCTGCGCAGGCTCGTGCGGTGGTCAACGGTGAGCAATCGCTACTCGTGCTGGCGGGGGCAGGGAGTGGTAAAACGTCGGTGCTGGTTGCCCGCGCGGGATGGTTGCTGACGACAGGTGAAGCTACTGCCGACCAAATTCTGCTGCTGGCATTTGGCCGCAAGGCAGCACAGGAGATGGATGAACGTATCCAGACGCGGCTACATACTCGTGATATCACCGCCAGGACGTTCCATGCACTGGCGTTATCAATAATCCAGCAGGGCAGCAAAAAAGTCCCCTCTATTAGTAAGCTGGAAAATGATACTCGGGCCCGTCAGGCACTTTTTATCAGCGCCTGGCAGCAACAGTGCAGTGAGAAAAAAGCGCAGGCAAAAGGGTGGCGGCAGTGGCTGGAAGAAGAGTTGAACTGGGAGATCCCTGAAGGCAGCTTCTGGCAGGATGAAAAACTGGCACGCCGCTTAGGTTCGCGTTTTGACCGTTGGGTAAGCCTGATGCGTATGCATGGCGGCACTCAGGCAGAGATGATTGAGAGTGCGCCGGAAACGATCCGTGCACTGTTTTCAAAACGCGTCAAACTGATGGCTCCGCTGCTGAAAGCCTGGAAAACGGCGTTGAAGGATGAAAACGCGGTCGATTTTTCCGGACTTATCCACCAGGCCATTATTATTCTGGAAAAAGGCCGCTTTGTGAGCCCCTGGAAGCATATCCTTGTGGATGAGTTTCAGGATATCTCCCCGCAGCGTGCGGCACTGTTATCGGCCTTGCGCGCGCAAAACAAACATACCTCGTTGTTTGCCGTCGGTGATGACTGGCAGGCAATTTACCGCTTCAGCGGGGCGCAACTTTCATTGACCACTGCGTTTCACCACTACTTTGGTGAAGGTGACCGCAGCGATTTAGATACAACTTATCGTTTCAATTCGCGGATTGGCGAAATAGCCAACCGCTTTATTCAGCAAAACCCGCATCAACTGGTTAAACCACTCAACAGCCTGACAGTGGGAGATAAGAAAGCCGTCATGTTGCTGGCTGATGACCAGCTTGAACCGCTTCTCGACAAACTGAGTGGCTACGCTAAACCGGACGAACGTATTCTGGTACTGGCGCGATACCACCATCTCAAACCTGCTTCGCTTGAAAAAGCAGCAACCCGCTGGCCTACGCTCCAGATCGATTTCATGACGATCCACGCCAGTAAAGGGCAGCAGGCAGATTATGTCATTGTAGTGGGACTAAAAGACGGAAGTGACGGTTTCCCAGCGCCAGCGCGTGAGTCGGTGATGGAGCAGGCATTATTGCCCACACCTGAAGACTATCCGGATGCAGAGGAGCGTCGTTTGTTGTATGTCGCACTTACGCGTGCGCGCCATCGTGTATGGCTACTGTTCAACAAAGATGAGCCGTCAGGGTTTGTTGAGGTGTTGAAGGGGATAGATGTGCCCGTGGCGAAAAAACCCTAGTCTGATTGCCGGGTGGGTATTCATCCCACCCGGCACGACCTCTATTTCAGTCGTTCTGCCAGATAACGCGGATAATCCGGGATCAGGATCTCCACCGGCGTGTTGAATTGTGGCGAGTCAATAATAAAGTCCGCTGTTGAGAGATTGGTTGCCACCGGGATATTCCATACAGTGGCAAGACGCAGCAACGCTTTGACGTCCGGGTCATGTGGCACGGCATTAAGCGGGTCCCAGAAGAAAATCAGAACATCAATTTTACCTTCCGAAATTTGTGCGCCTACCTGTTGATCGCCACCCAGCGGGCCACTCAACATGGCATTGACGGCTAATCCTGTTTCGCGACTGATCAGATTGCCGGTTGTGCCCGTCGCAGAGAGTGTGTGTTTTTCCAGCTGCGCCTGATGGCGGCGAACCCAGTTAAGAAGCATCTGTTTGCAGTGATCGTGCGCCACCAGCGCAATGTGTTTGCGTTCCGGGAGCGTGCGTGTTGTCAGTTCCATAATCTTTTCCGTCAGGTTAACTGGCTACAAGATGACGGGAAGCGCCTGATGCTGCAAGAGAAAGGGCAAAAAAATGTGGCTTAGGACGAAGGTTGTTGTTTCGCCCATTGCAGAAACCGGGCACGTGTATCGGGGTCAGCCTGCTGGAACCAGAATTTAAGGCGTTGTTCGGTGAGTGTCTGAGATTGCGGTGGAATAACATCCAGTTCCGATACACCGGAGAGCAGCGTGCTGTCATCAGCCATCATTGTGGCAAACTGCGGTAGCGAAGCACGTTTCCCTGCTTTGTTGTAGATCTCAGTATCGGCTTCGTAATCAGGACCTTTTGGCGTTTTCGTCAATGCCAAAATATCCAGTTTTACCGGTATAGGCATCGCGTCACCATCAAGCAGTTCAAGGCGAGGGGCTGATTCGAAAGCCTGTGACTCTTTTTCTGTTTCCAGACGGGGCAGACTAAAATTAACCTGGCTGATGCGCTGAGTGTTAAAGCTGGCGATAAGCGGCGGAGAGATGTACATCCGCTGCTCGTGGTTTGCGAGGCGGATTGTTTTTTCGATCCGAAACACAAGCTGGTGCGGGCCATTATCGAGTTCAATACTGTCTGCACCACGGAGTAGCGAGCTGGATACTTTTTTACCGTCCAGCACCAACAGGTCAATATCGGTAGAGAGCCGAAGCGTGGTCGCAAATACGCAGACTGGCATCACTAAAGCAATCACAGCAGAGGCAATGCCGGTTCTCATAGGGTGCTCCTGTTGAAAATATCTTTTTCGCAATAATGTATCTAAATTTTTCGGTTATCACGTTTACTAACATATAGACATATTCCGCTATTTTGCCCTCATACATCTGTATGGGATGGATGGTTGTGATGTCCGGTTTGACGTACACTTTAGAAAAAGCCAGGAGGAAGACCATGAAAGAGAACGATATTGCGGACATTCTGACGTCGACTCGTACTATTGCGCTGGTGGGGGCGAGCGATAAACCCGATCGCCCAAGCTATCGGGTGATGAAATATCTCCTGGATCAGGGATACCATGTCATTCCGGTGTCGCCAAAAGTCGCCGGGAAGACGTTGTTAGGCCAGCAAGGGTATGCCACGCTGGCCGACGTGCCTGAAAAAGTCGATATGGTGGATGTCTTTCGCAACTCAGAGGCGGCATGGGGCGTAGCACAAGACGCTATCGCCATTGGCGCGAAAACTCTATGGATGCAGTTAGGCGTGATCAATGAACAAGCTGCGGTGCTGGCACGTGAGGCGGGGCTGAAGGTGGTGATGGATCGCTGTCCGGCGATTGAACTTCCCCGTCTGGGACTGGCGAAGTAACAAAAAAAGCCCGGCGGATACCGGGCTTTTTAACATTATCAGTTCCGCAGGCGAGGGGCCTGCAACTGTTTGCGGATGGTCTGGGCAAGCTCATCCATTGTGGGTTGTTCCGGATGTTCTTCCTGCAACTCGCCGCTTAGCTGGGCTTCCGCAAGATACGTATGCACAGGCTGTCCATCGTCATCTTCCATCACCACATGATACCAGGGCGCAGCGCGAAGTTCTGCATTGACCGCCAGTTCATCTGCTGACGGTTCATCGAGGGAATATTCCGGGTCGATATCCACGACCACACCCAAATACCCTAGCAAGGTGTGGCGGACCTGCTGGCCGATACCGAATTTGCTGGCAATCATAGTCACCTCCCGGGAAACATTACATACACTCAATGTGTGGGCAACATCTCTCTTTTCAAGTTACATGACGCGACAGGCAAACCCTTTCAGATACAGCCCTTCCGGGTAGGTAGCGATCACCGGATGATCGGCTGCCTGACGGAACTGCTCTATAAATTGTATATCACGGCCAGCATCTATTGCGGCGTCAGCGATGATTTTCTGAAATAAATCTGTGGTCATCAGGCCAGAGCAGGAGAAGGTCAGCAGTACACCGCCTGGATTCAACAGCTGGATAGCCAGCATATTGATATCTTTGTAACCGCGGCATGCCCCCATCAGTTGGCTTTTGTTTTCGACAAACTTCGGTGGATCCATCACGATCACGTCGAACTTTTCACCTTGATCGCGGTATTTGCGCAGTAGCTTAAAGACATCGTCTCGGACGAACTCGGCTTTGCTCAGATCCAGCTTGTTCAGCTCGACGTTTTGTTTGGCCACATCGAGTGCCTCCTGGGAGGTATCGACGCTCACGACCTGGCTGCAGCCCCCCATCAGTGCGGAAACCGCAAACCCGCCGGTATAGGAGAAGCAGTTGAGGACGCGCTTGTTTGCAACGTACTGACGTGTTGCGAGACGGCTGTCACGTTGATCGAGGTAATAACCGGTTTTGTGACCGCCCTGAATATCCACCAGCAGTTTCATGCCATGTTCTTCAATAGGCAGCAGGGCGGGTGGCAGTTCGCCTGTTACCGGGCCTTGTGTCAGCTCCATACCCTCTTTTTTACGAACCGCCACATCACTACGATCGTAAATCGCGCATTCCGGGTAGAGGGATTGCAGGGCGCTAATCAGCGCCGCACGTTGGTATTCCGCGCCCGCGCTCAGCAACTGAAGCACCAGGAAGTGACCGAAGCGATCGATTGTCACGCCTGGCAACCCGTCCGACTCACCGGCAATCAGGCGGTAGCTGTCCAGTCCGTCACGTTTTGCCAGCCATTCACGCCACTGCTGGGCTTGCTGCAGGCGGCGGGTGAAGAAGGCAATATCAATCGTTTCGTCTTTATCGAATGTCCAGACACGGGCGCGGATTTGGGATGCAGGCGAGTATGCGCCGCGCGCTAACCATTTTCCCTGGTGGTCAACGATATCGAGGGTTTCACCGAGGCTGGCTTTGCCTTCCATGCGGGCAACTGCGCCGGAAAAGACCCAGGGATGGCGGCGCAGTAATGACTTCTCGCGGCCTTTGGCTAACACTAAACGTACACTCATAATTTGCTATTCTGTCGATTCCAATGAAATGGCCGCCATTTTCCCGAGTTCAGTGAGGAAATGCAACGCGCCAGGCACGGATAAGGAAAATGAAGATGTCAAAAGTCTGCACAATGGCCTGGGTTTACGGCATGGTTCAGGGCGTTGGGTTTCGCTACAGCACGCAGCGCGAGGCGATCCAGCTTGGTTTAACGGGGTATGCGCGCAATATGGATGATGGAAGCGTGGAGGTGGTTGCCTGTGGTGATGCGGAACAGGTCAGCAAGCTTGTGGCATGGCTGAAAGCCGGTGGGCCACGCAGCGCACGGGTCGATAACGTTCTGACAGAACCCCATCAACCCGGCCGGGAATACGTTAATTTTGGTATTCGCTATTAAATGCATTTCACTGGTTTTGGCAGACCGGCGATTTTGGTCGCCTGTTTTGCCGGGCCTTTCGGGAACAGACGATACAGATAGCGGCTATTGCCTTTCTCTTCGCCAAATTTGTTCGCCATCGCCTTTACCAGCATGCGAATAGCAGGAGATGTATTAAATTGCAGATAGAATTCGCGCACGAATCGCACCACTTCCCAGTGTTCTGGCGACAGGACAATCGCCTCTTTCTCTGCAATCACCTCTGCCAGCGCTTCGCTCCACTGGCTGCTTTCTTTCAGATAACCGTCGTTGTCGGTTTCGATCTCTCTACCTTCAAAGCTCAACATAGTCATTCACACGTCAGTCAAAAACCGGTGCAGTGTAGCAAAAAACAAAGCCCCGCATAAGCGGGGCCTGTTTCAGCTCAGTATGAGTTAATCGCGGCTGGCGAAGCCCAGGATGCTCAACAGGCTGACGAAGATGTTGTACAGCGACACATACAGGCTCACTGTTGCGCGGATGTAGTTGGTCTCGCCGCCGTGAATGATATTGCTGGTTTCATACAGGATTGCACCTGAGGAGATCAGGATGAACACAGCGCTAATCGCCAGGTGCAGGGCAGGCAGTTGCAGGAAGATATTCGCAACCATGCCGACCAGCACAATCACAATACCGGCCATCAGCATACCGCCCAGGAAGGACATGTCTTTGCGCGTGGTCAGTACGTAGGCCGAGCAGCAGAAGAACACCAGCGCCGTTCCGCCCAGAGCCATGCCGATCACATCACCCATACCGGCAGACAAATACGCGTTCAGAATGGGCCCCAGAATGTAGCCCAGGAAGCCGGTGAAGGCGAATGCAGACAAAATACCAACCGGTTTATCCGCCGTCTTATAGGTCAGGAACATCAAACCATACATACCGACGAGCGTCAGGATCAGCCCCGGCGAAGGCAGCATCAGTACAGTACTGGCCGTCGCGGTGATGGCAGAAAACGCCAGCGTCAGGCTGAGCATGAAATAGGTGTTACGCAGCACTTTGTGGGTGCTGAGCAGCGATGTGCGGTCGCGTGAAGAACTAATAATACGATCCATGAGTCACTCTCTTATGACAGATGTAATTAACGGCAAGAATAGAAAACAGCGCGTCAGTAACAAAGTGGTTTTACCCATCTTTACTCAACACCTTAGGCTAAGGGGTGGTTGTTTCTTCTACAGAAATACTTTTCCGCAGAATGAACAGCGGTTTAGCGAGTTTATTCAGATCAACATCTTATAGGTTACTGAAAAATATTGCGTTCTTTCACTTTGGACGCTAAGAGTAATTCCCGGATCGTCAAAAAAACAGACAATAAGGCGAAGGAAATGAAACCACAAACACGCACTAACTTTACACTCTCTTTGTTAACCGCAGGCATCCTGTGCGCCAGCACAGCGACGTGGGCGGCTAATGTGCCGGCAGGAACCCAACTGGCAGAGAAACAGGAACTGGTCAGGAATAATGGTAGCGAGCCCGCTTCACTCGACCCGCATAAAGTCGAAAGCGATGTCGAATTCAATATTATCAGCGATTTGTTCGAAGGGCTGGTGAGTGTATCCCCTACAGGTGAGATACAGCCTCGTCTGGCTGAAAAGTGGGAAAATAAAGACAATACGGTCTGGACATTCCACCTGCGTCCGGGCATTACCTGGAGTGACGGAACCGCCATTACCGCACAGGATGTGGTGTGGAGCTGGCAGCGTCTGGTTGACCCGAAAACCGCCTCTCCGTATGCCAGCTACCCGGGCAATATGCACATCACCAATGCGGCGGATATCGCACAAGGGAAAAAAGCCCCTGATTCGCTGGGCGTAAAAGCCATTGACGACACCACACTGGAAGTGACGCTCACCCAGCCAAATGCGGCATTCCTTGCGATGCTGGCGCACCCGTCACTGGTTCCCGTCGATAAAGTGTTGATTGGCCGCTATGGTGATAAATGGACCAAGCCGGAACACTTTGTGAGCAGCGGAGCTTACACATTATCGCAGTGGGTGGTCAACGAGCGGATAGTTGCCGAGCGTAACCCGCGCTACTGGGACAATGCGCACACCGTGATCAACAAAGTGACCTACCTGCCGATCACCTCTGAAGCATCCGATGTAAACCGTTATAAGGCCGGGGAAATTGACATCGTCTATACCGTGCCTATCAATCAGTTTGCGCAGTTGCAAAAAACCATGGGCAAAGAGCTGGACGTTTCCCCGCAGCTTGCCACTTACTATTATGAATTCAACACCACGCGGCCTCCCTTCAACGACGTGCGTGTACGTAAAGCGCTGAACATGGCACTTGATAAAGACATCATTGCTGAAAAAGTGTTAGGGCAGGGGCAGCGTCCGGCGTGGCTTATCAGCCAGCCTGAGATTGGCGGCGTGACGCTGCACAATCCTGATTACGCCAGTTGGCCGATGGACAAACGCATTGCCGAAGCCAAAAAGCTGCTGAATGAAGCTGGTTTCAATGCGGGTCATCCTCTGAGCTTTAATCTGCTCTACAACACCTCCGAATCGCATCAGCGTATTGCGATTGCCGCCAGCTCCATGTGGAAGAAAAATCTCGGCGTGGAGGCGAAGCTGCAAAACCAGGAGTGGAAAACCATGCTGGATACGATGCATACCCATAACTTCGATGCAGTGCGTTACGCCTGGATTGCGGATTATGACGATGCGGCGACCTTCCTGAACAACTTCCGCACCGGTGACAGCGAAAACACCAGCCAGTACAGCAACCCGGCCTATGATGAAGCGCTGGTTAACGCCGCAAAAGCGAAAACCACGCAAGAGCGCGGCGCGTTCTATCAGCAGGCGGAAGATCTACTGGGCCGTGATGTGCCGGCAATTCCGGTATATCACTATGTCCGCACGCATCTGGTGAAACCGTGGGTGGGGGGCTTTACTCCGGATAAACTGGGGTATTACTACACCAAAGATATGTACATCAAAAAACACTAAGGCTCAGCGGTACGATTTTATGCTGATAAAATGGCCAATGCGTTGTCTATTCAACCGATTAAACGCGCTTTGGCTATTTTTCAGGCGAACGATTGTGTTCATGCTTTACAGGACGCAATGAGGTGTTTATAGTGCGCCTCACTTAGGAAGCGTGGCCGAGCGGTTGAAGGCACCGGTCTTGAAAACCGGCGACCCGAAAGGGTTCTAGAGTTCGAATCTCTACGCTTCCGCCAAATTTGAAAACCCTGTGATAGCAATATCACAGGGTTTTTTCATTTCAGAATACGATTTACGGAAACCGGTATCCCATCAAAGCGAAAAGCGTTTCGCCACCCTGAACACTGGCAGAGAGAAAGCCCTCATCAGTCAGTGCCAGCGGGCGTCGCGTTACCGAGTTTCCGACATTGCCGCCAATAATCTCGATTTCATCAGCGCTCACGGAAACGACCAAATCCGTATGGCTGTTGTAATGACCCAGATGTTGATGATCGTAATCGACGACTTTATCGCTGTCCCTGTCCCAGCACACCAAATCCCCCACCTGGGGTTTGCGTTCGTTTAGCCTGAATCCCCAATACAGTGCGTTGGTATTCCCCTGGTTTCTGTCCCGGATAGATTTGCTGATGTACGTCGCATGCGAGGCGGAATATGCGAAGCGGTTCTCCGCACCAGACTGGCGCATGATCCAGGAAATAAAGGCTGCCGACCAGGGCCATTCATGATCCCGGCCGTCCAGATCATCTCGTCCAATGTTCTCCCAGTACTGGCCGACCCGTTGCCACCAGCCATCTTCACCCTCTTTATGCCCAATCTGCAGGATAGATCCTTTGCGGTTGTAACGTTGTCCACCAAAGAAGGTCCATTGCTCGATGGCACTGGACGCGACATTGGCTGCAAAGCCTGATGCAAGAGCAACCGCTGGGGAGCTGTTTGTGACGGGAGCGGCGCCGCCACTCCCCGCCGCGGGCGAGCCGATAAACGCGACGGTACTGGCGATAACCGGCTGGGTCGTATTACCCGTCGGGAGCGGTATGGTGGGCGACGGTTCGACAAGGACGCCATGCGCATTAATGGGGATCTGAGAGAGATCCCAGTTCCCGCGCGCAATTTCGAATCGCAAGCATTTGGTTCGGTAAACGGTAGGGTGGAGCTCAGGGTTGCTGTGTGTCGCTAGCCATGCGTCCCTGACATCAACATACTGGGTAATCCATTTACGTTCATTGCCGCCATTCGCTGGGGGAACTTCCGGAAAGCGGGAGCGCAGGAAGGGGAGAATACCATTGCTATGGATGAAGGAGTCGTAGATGACGAGCATGGAGAGCGCCTCCTGAAAACCGTACTTCTGCGCCCAGTTAAATGCGGGAGTGAAATATCGCGCATCAAAAAATGTATCCTGCACGGACTTCATGACGGGGTCTTTACTGCCAGCCTGCACCAGCAGAGAGATGAACTGGGCATGATCCACCAGGGGTGTTTGCCCAATCAGAGACACGAACGGGGCCAGTGCCGCGCTGAATAGCCCATTCGCGTTGACATACTGGCTAATCAGTTCCTGAAGGTTTCCATATTCCGTTGTTTGCGAACGGCCATAGGTGATTTGTCGAATCCGGTGTGGGCCATCATGGAAGATGGCGATTGCCGCATAATCCCCTCCGGCAGAGCCTGTTTCGAACGCATTCAGAACGCGTTCACACAGGCTTTTTTGTACAGGCGTGAGTATCATAAAACCCCCTTTTCTGAGCATGAGTCGATAAGGCTATCTGCTGAGTTCGTGCCTGACGGCGCTCGCGGAAAAGAGTAAAAGCCCGATATACATCCGGCCTTATGTGTTCTTTTTCCTGGATTTGCCGGGTTCAGGCGGTTTTGGCCCGGTGGAGCGTATCTGCATAACGCGCTGAAGAATGTCGAACCAGAACGGGCCGCCCAGCGAGACGGCGAAGATGGTGATAAGCAAACCAATGGCTTTTGTCAGGTATCCCCATCCGATGGGAAGGGTCTTCCATCCGAGCGAGAAACCAACAGACTGCACAGCCGACATGGCCTGGTTGTAGTCAGTTCTGGCTTTTTCGGCCGGATCGACGGGCGGTGAGCCAGGGTCATTACTGACGCGATGGGGATTCTCTCGCGTGTATTGTTCCGTTATTACCAGCATCTGCTCCCGTGCTACCGGATTGGCTGCCAGCAATGTCGCCAGGTTGATTGTGTCAACGTTTGCACTGCTGACCAGGAAGGCCGCAACAATCAGCGTTATGGTCTGCGTTCGGCGCTTGTACCAGCCGGAAGCACGATCCATTGCAGCATCGAATTGTGCTTCAACCGCTTTACGAAATTTGTCGGTGTCGTTACCTGTCTGCATCACCAGCGTGTCAAGAACACCTTTTATGCGATTATCCTCGACGGAGCCCGGCAGGGCGTTTACCCCAGCGGAGAGTGTCGACATCGCACTCCGCCCAATGACGAGCGCCTGCACAACCTGTCCGACAATTGCCGACGGAATGTAAGAGGGGCGTCCTGCGTTCCCTTTGCTAAGCGACTGGATCAATGGATGGTCAAAAAATTGCGTGACAAATTGCGTATTTGGGGCCAGTTCTCCTGAAAATAACTCGTTAAGCGCAGCTTCCAGATTTTTGCTACGAAAACCCGTTCCGGCAGAAATGGCCTCCACGATGGACGTGCAGGCTATTCCAAACATGAAATAGACGGTCATAAGCCCAATCAGTACATCAAGCATCTCCAGTCCAAACATGTTGTTCCCCTTATTGTCCGCGAAACACGGCTGGTTGCTCCCGGAAACATTGCAGGTTGTAGACTGAGAATATGCACTGAGGGTGAGAGATGAGCGTTAAGAGGTTCGTCGTAATTTGAGGCGGGCAGTCAATCGTTAGTCGCAGTTTTTGGCCATAAAATGAGGCATACACTTTTATCCTGAGCAGTCCAGCGCCGGTGTGTTTTTCATAGACGCGTAAATGAATGAGCCCATTCGCCTCAGGAGACGATCATGTTTTATTTCCGGATTAATAAACTGCGCATATTTGATAACCATGAGAATGCGTTTCTCTTTTTCAAACGTGACCTTGCGCAAGTTAAGCTGATCAGTTTTGTCACGGCCGATGACCAAATACCGATACTGGATGCGTGGATCGCCGAAATCGATACAGCCAGGAAGGCACAGCTTCTTGAACAGGCTGTTCGACAGATTGCGTCGACGCGGGTGCTGACTGAAATTGCCAACGTTAAAGACAATGCGGTTCTGACGTTTGGGGATACCGGATATGTGCTCTATCAGTCTGTGGCGATCCCGGAGGATTTTAACTGGTGTCTTATTGCAACGGAGGGAGACGACAACGTACGAGCTATCGGTGAGCAACTCGATAGCATTGTGAACCATCCTGAGTTTGACCGTTTTGCCGCAAACATGGGCACGTTGATTCTGGGGGCGGCAAATCCCGCGTATGCCGCAGGTGTGATAGTCACAAAGTTTTTGACGACGGTGGCGGCCGATGCGCTCAAGAAAAATGGTGATGACCAGTTGGGCATTCTGTATATGTCACTCAACAGAAAAGAGCACTATCTCTACGGCGAGCGGAAAAGAGATGGGATCCCCGATCTGACCGGGAACTTACGCGTGGATTATTCCATTTTTGCGTTCTGACAACCCACAGACAAACCACAAGGCATGACACATCACCTTGTGGTTCAACCATCCCTATAGCCCAATCACCAGTTCCCCTGAGTGACTCCGGGAGCAGCACAGCGCTACCTGCTGATCCGCAGCGGCTTTCTCCGCCGCCGACTGAACCGTATCCCGGTGATCCACCACACCATCAATCACGGGCGTCAGGCACGCGCCGCAAATCCCCATTTCACAGGAGAGCGGAACCGCAACGCCGTTAGCCAGCAGCACCTGGGCGATGGTCTTATCCGCAGGTACAGGCCAGCTTTCACCGGTAGAGGAGAGGGTGACGGTAAAAACGTCGCCGTTATCGCTGCCAGAACAGGACGACACCGGCTGGAAAGCCTCGCTGTGGATCTGCGTCTCGGACCAGCCCAGGGACACGCCAGCATCACGTACCTGAGCCATAAAACCTTCCGGGCCGCAGACGTAGGCATGTAAACCCCCATCAGGCGGAGGCAGAACCTCCATCAGTGTGGTGCGTGGGCTCTGCCCGTCACGGGAGCTATGGAGCACGTAAGTACCATACCTGAACGGGCGTGACAGGGCCTGAAGGAAGGCAGCACTGCCTGGGTGTTTGACATAGTAATGCAGCGTAAACGGTGTTTCTGAGGCCTCCAGATGCAAGGCCATCGCGTACAGCGGCGTAATGCCAATACCCGCAGCCAGCAGCAGAACGTGCTGTGCCTCCTGTAGCGGGAACAGATTGCGCGGTGAGGAGATAAGCAACGTCTGACCGGGGCGTAGCGTCTCATGAATATAGCGTGATCCGCCGCGAGACTGCGCTTCCCGCGCCACGCAGATAAGATAGCGCTTTTCCTCACGCTGCCCGGTCAGCGAATACTGACGGACAATCCCGCAAGGCAGATGGACGTCGATATGTGCCCCAGGTTGCCAGTCAGGAAGTGTCTCCCCGTTGGCTGAAACCAGCCTGACCGCCAGGCTCTTATCGCCCTGACGCCATAATCCCTCAACCATAACGCTCAGCATCTCACTCATGACGCGCCTCCAGTCACACCAGGAAAAATTCGCCAAAACCCATTTTTTTCAGCCCACGGCGATAGGCAATAGAGCTTCTGTCCGCAGGAATATGGGCTTCCAGAGTGAGATCCAGCGGAAGTCTTTCCGGCCGCTGGGTCTCCACCATCAGGCGATCTTCTTCAAACACCCGTAAATTGAAGGCATGAACATCTTCAACCGGAATATGCAGGTCAAAATTCCGCGCGATAGGGGCAAACATACGCGTCACGCGGGAAGATACCGGTGAGGCGGCGTTCATGATCACCAGCCGTGATTCGCCCGGAAAGTGGATCGTAAGCGTGGCGGTAAATGGCAGGTGCATCTCAAAATGACGCAACCACTGGAAGCCTTCCGGCGCACGCAAATCAGAGTTGGCCGGGTAATTGCTCACCGAACTCCAGTAATCCGCAATGAAGCCAAACCCGGTTTCCTGCGGCTGATACACCGGAACGACCTGGTTATCCGGGTCGGCAAAGGTATCCGTGTGGATCCACGCGAAGTGGGCGACATCGAGAAACCCTTCCACCTGGCGACCGGCAAAGCCGTTAACCTCAAACGCCGGGCAGTTAATCTGCTGAAACCCTGCGTCGTCCCAGTGGGGCATCGTGGGGAGCGGCATCGGGTTTTCAGGCTCCCAGGCGAGACAGGTCCAGATCAGGCCATAGCGCTCTTCCACGGCAAAGCTGGTCAGATTCAGTTTTGCCGGCACGGGCTGGTCAGGGCTTGAGGGAATTCGGTTACAACGTCCGTCCTCGCCAAAACGTAAACCGTGGTAAGGACAGATAATGCCCTCCTCGTCGTGAAATCCGAGCGTCAGCGGCACGCCGCGATGGGGGCAGACGTCGCGTGCAACCACCACCTGGTCTTTAATGCGATAGATCACCAGTTGTTCATCGAGCAAGGTGGCTTTAACCGGGGCCGGGCCAATGTCACATGCCCGCGCGACCGGATGCCAGCATTTCGCCAGGCGCAGCCAGTCTTCTGGCTCAAAGGTGCAATGGGCGGGTGGGGTAGGGAGTTCTCTTCTCATGGTTATCCTTCCTGCCGGTAAGGCAACAGTGTCAGCCTAAAGGTCCGCCCTGAATGGTGTCGCACAGGCCATTAATAATGCGCTCGCCGGTTTCTGCTTCGAGCTCTTTGTACCACGCCTGAGTCAGCGCCATATCTTTGCCGTGAGTGATGTCACAGCGTTTGCGTGCCTTGAGTACCAGGTCGCGGACGCGGTCACAGCGCAGGGCCTCATACTGACGTAGCGCCAGCTCAATGTTGTGTTTTTCGCGCAGACAATCTCCCAGCACCACGGCGTCTTCCATTGCGGCGCAACCGCCCTGGCCGATATCCGGCGTGGTGCTGTGTCCTGCATCGCCCAGCAGGGCGACGTTGCCGCGCACCAGGCTGTCGAACGGATCGATATCATGGATCTCAATCCGGTTGGTGGTTGTGGGATCAAGCGCCGCGATAAGTTTCTGTACCGGCTCGGCCCAGCCGCTGAAATAGCGGGTGAGATCGGCCCGCAGGGTGCTGCGATCTTCAGCAAGCCCCGCTGGTAGCGGTACGTCAAAGAAGAAATAGAAACGCCCCCCGGAGACGGGCATCAGCGATACGCGTTTGCCTTCGCCGACAAACGTCGTCCACTGATGTGCAGGGGCGATGGTTTCGTCAATCTCCACCAGACCATTCCAGTTAACGTAACCGGCATAGCGACGCTCCGGGGTATAGCCCAGAACATATGGACGCAACACTGAATGACTGCCGTCGGCAGCAATCAGAAAATCGCCCTGCGCCGTTGTACCGTCCATAAAGTGGACGGTGACGCCCTCGGCCGTCTCATTGACCTGCGTGACGCGTTTGCCGAACTGCACCGCGTCGCGTCCCCAGAAATCGAGCATTTCCCGTTGCAGCTCGGTGCGCGATACAGGGCAGGGTCTGCCGCCTGTACGCGCCACCAGCGGCGCGAGGCTAAACTGGGTGAGAATATCGCCGCGTTGATAGTCGCAATAGGCCATCTCATGCATCGGGCCGCCATAGGTTTCCATCATCTCGCCCATGCCAAGATGGTTCATGCACTTCACGCCGTTAGGCCAGACGGAGATGGCCGCGCCTACGGGCTTGATCTCTTTCACAGCTTCAAACACGGTACACACAATGCCGGCATTTTTGAGTGCCACGGCTGCGCTTAATCCGCCAATCCCCGCACCAATCACGATGGCTTTCATGCTTCTCTCCTTTTGCAGGTGGTGTAACGGGAAAGAGCAATTTGCGTACCAGAGTGGCAAAGTAAGAGTTAACGGCATCATTCCCGCGTGATGTGCACTGACGTGGTGCGTGTTGACCCTGATGTTGCCATTTTGTGAATCAATAATTTCCAAACCAGGGGCCGGGAATCGACTGTTTCACAGAGTGCGAAAGAGTGGCGTGCTTTGTGCAATGACCTGACAACACGATTTCAACGGGAAACACCATGATTGCACTGAATGATTTTAATCGACTGGAGCACGACGAGGCTGTCGCCTGCTTACGTCCGTGTGTGGCCATTGAGAGCTGGTCTGAGGCCCTGGCAGATGCCCGTCCTTTTGCCAGCCTGTCAGCCTTGTTTGATTATGGGCATGGGATTTCTCTCGCCTGGGACGAAGCCGCACTGGCTCAGGCGCTCAGCGCTCATCCCCGTATCGGGGAAAAGCCAGCAGGCCAGCAGACGCACGCGGCGATGTCTCGCCAGGAGCAGTCTGCGGTTAACGACTGCGACGCCGATCTTACACAGTCTCTGAGGGAGGGGAATGCCCGTTATGAGGCCCGGTTTGGGCGTGTCTTTTTGATCCGCGCGAAAGGACGTAGCGGAGAGGCGATCCTGCAGGCACTGGAACAGCGTCTGAAAAATAGCGATGCTGAAGAGGTGCAGTCAGCCCTGACGCAACTGCGCGAAATCACGTTATTACGGCTGGAAGGAGTGGTTGGCGAATGAATACACTCAGTACCCATATTCTCGATATCTCCACAGGTAAACCCGCACAGGGCGTGACGGTTCGTCTTGAGTGCAACGGTGAGGTGGTTGCGGCGGAGATCACCAATGATAACGGTCGTATCCGTGAATTTGTCCCCTTCCTGACGGCGGGGCACTACCGCCTGGTGGCGGAGACAGGTCTGTGGTTTAGCGCAACGGGCCGCAATACGGTCTACCCCTGCGCGCAAATTGATTTTGTGGTGGGAGAGACGGCAGATGAGCACTTCCATCTGCCGTTTGTCATTGCACCGGGAGGCTGGTCAACTTACCGTGGCAGTTGACCATACCTGCTGACCATTGACCCAGGTTTCGCTAATATTGCGCTCATCTCCCAGAGTCATCAGCACGAATAACTGCTCATACACATCCTTACAGCGTCCATTACGCAGGCGCTGTAACGGGGTTACTGCCGGGTCAATCACCACAAAATCGGCCTCTTTACCTGGAGTGAAATTACCAATTTTGTGATCCAGTCGCAGGGCATGTGCGCCGCCCAGCGTGGCGTGGTAGAAGGCTTCACTGGCGCGTAGCCGGTAGCTCTGTAACTGACCGACCTTATAGGCCTCGCCCAGCGTGCGCAGCATGCTGAACGTCGTTCCCGCCCCCACATCTGTTCCGATGCCCATCCGCACTCTGTTTTGCCAGCAGGCGGGTAAGCGAAACAGACCGCTGCCGAGAAACAGGTTAGACGTGGGGCAAAACGCGACCGCCGAGCCGGTATCATGCAGACACTGCCACTCTTTCTCGTGCAGATGAATACCATGGGCAAAAACGCTGCGCTCTCCGGTCAGTCCATAGTGGTGATACACATCCAGATAACGCTCATGCTCCGGCCAGAGATCGTTTACCCAGGCCACTTCGTTCGGGTTTTCGCTCAGGTGGGTTTGCAGCCAGGTGTCCGGAAACTCCTCTCTGAGCAGGCTGACTGCAGCGAGAAGCTCAGGGGAGGAGGTCGGGGCAAAGCGTGGTGTAATGGCATACCCCAGCCGTCCCTGATGCTGCCAGCGCAGGATAAGCTCCCGCGTCTGGCGGTAGCTCTGTCCGGCGGTTTCGGTCAGGTAATCAGGTGTATGCCGGTCCATCATCACTTTACCAGCAATCAGCCGCATGTTGAGGCGCAGGGCCTCGCGAAACAGCGCGTCGACGGATTCAGGATGTAATGTGCAAAACACCAGCGCCGTCGTCGTGCCGTGGCTCACCAGTTGATTCACGAAAAATTCGGCTATCCCGGCGGCATACGCTTCATCGGCAAACTGACTCTCCACTGGAAATGTGTAGGTGGTTAGCCACTCCAGAAGCTGCTCGCCAAACGCGCCAATCATCTCCGTTTGCGGATAATGGACGTGTGCATCGACAAAGCCAGGCAGCAACAGCTTGCCCCGCAGGTCGGTGTAACCTTTATGGGGATCAAGGTACTGCTCACCTTCACGCCAGGCCATGTGCGCCACGATGTTGCCGTCCTGAATAAACAACAACCCATCGTCAAGGTAGCGTGCGTGGTGGGCGATAGCGTCTGCGCTGTCGCAGACTTCGGCAATATCAAAGAATGCGCCGCGGATCGCTGTCTGATAATCCATCATGATTCCTGCCTTATTGTTTGCGTTGCGGGTAAGCAGGAAAAAGCAAAAACAGTGCCAGTATGAGAGGAGCCGCAGCACTGTGCTGCGGCCAGGTCAGGCGGGGTTACTCTTTTTGCGCTGCGATGTTTGCGCGAAAGTGTGTCTCTGTGGCTGCAACGCGCTCTTCGCGTGCCAGCCAGCGGTAGGTTGCGCCCCCCAGGAACACACCGATAAACCAGCTAAAGTTTGCCACTTCGTGCAGGGAAGGGATAAAGCTGATGACCAGACCAATCGCCACGGAGGGAATCAGTGCCCCAATGGCCTTCGGGTTAAAGCCGTTGCGATACCAGTATTTGCCTTTCGGCGTATCGTCAAATAGATCGTCTACGGAAACGTTGCCGCGTTTAATCAGATAAAAGTCCGCAATCAGAATACCGAACAGCGGGCCGATAAACGCGCCGAGCACATCCAGGGTGTAGTGGATAAGTTCCGGGGAGTTAAAGAGGTTCCACGGGGTTAACAGAATAGAGCCGACGGCGGCAATCATCCCGCCGGTGCGGAAGCTGATCTTCTGTGGTGAACAGTTGGAGAAATCAAACGCCGGGGAGACAAAGTTCGCCACGATGTTAATACCGATAGTGGCGGTAATCATGGTCAGCAGGCCAATCGCCACGGCCAGGTCGTTACCTACACGACTGACGGTTTCAATCGGATCGGTGATCATGCGGCCAAACAGCGACTGCGTGCCGGAAACAATGACCACGGTGACAATCGAGAACAACAGGAAGTTGAATGGTAAGCCCCAGCGGTTGCCCCGGCGGATCTCACCCATGCTTTTACCGTAACGGGAGAAGTCACCGAAGTTGAGCAGCGGGCCGGAGAAGTAAGAGACAACCAGTGCCGTAGCGGTAATCATCTGCCAGGTTTGCTCGCCCGCGCTCAGCGATTTGCTGGCGAGGGTAAAGGAGATCCCGTCGAAACCCGTCTTGTATACAATCCATCCTGCCAGCGCCAGCATCACCACATAGACAGCCGGACCGGCGATATCGATAAAGCGCTTAATGGCGCTCATACCATGCCAGAAGACCATCGCCTGTAGCACCCACATGATGGCAAAGCAGACCCAGCCAAGATGCGACAGCCCCAGGAATGAATCCGTGGTCAGGGCGCTCAGCGACGGCCAGAATTTCAGCCCGACCAGCATCAGGGCATTTGCGGCAAGGTAGGTCTGAATGCCGTACCAGGCAAAGGCGATAAGCCCGCGGATCACCGCCGGAATGTTGGCCCCGAACACGCCAAAGGCCTGACGGCAGATGACTGCATAAGGCACGCCCGCCATCTGGCTTGGTTTCGCCACCAGATTGGCGCATAACTGCACAATACAAATCCCCACCAGCAGGCAGAGCAACACCTGCCAGCTTGCCAGCCCGAGCGTGAAGAAACTCGCGGCGACAACATATCCCCCCATGCTATGAACATCCGACATCCAGAAAGAAAAGATGTTGTACCAGCTCCAGTTCTGGTCACGCGTGGGTGCCAGATCCTCATTGCAAAGCCGAGGGCTGTATACAGCACCGGAATCAGCGGCCTTAACCTGATGCGCGTTTTGTGTATTTGGCATGAAACCTGCTCCTGTGAATGAAAACCCGTTTAATGGGATTACAAACGGTGTTGCAGGATCCAGGCCAAAATAATAAATCTTGTATGCAATATTTTATTTTTATGTATACGATTCGATATCGGAAAGTAAAAAGTGGAGTGGTTAATGAACAACGTGAAAAGTCTGCATGCCGCGCCAGACCTGCATGACAAAGACGAATCCATCTATCAGTCGCTGATGACAGCCATTGTCGAACATCAGTTGCTGCCGGGAAGCAAATTACCGGAAGAGGCGCTGGCCGAGGTGTTTGGCGTTAGCCGCACGGGCATCCGCAAGGTGCTGCAACGACTCGCGGCTGTGCAAATGGTCACGTTAACGCCCAAACGTGGTGCACACGTCGCCAGTCCGACGGTAGAAGAGGCACAGCATATCTTTCGTACCCGCGCATTACTGGAGGTGGCAAATCTGCCCGATGTGCTGGCGCACTGTCAGCCGCCGCACCTGGCGGCACTGGAGGCGATCATCCGTCAGGAACAGCAGGCGCACGAGGCCTACGACGGCCCGGCGGCGATCCGTCACTCTGCTGATTTTCATATTCAGTTGCAGGCCATTTCAGGCAATCAGGTGCTCACTGAAATGGTGACCAGCCTGAGCCAGCGTTCGTCACTGGTCATCGCCGCATGGGGCGCGCCGTGGCGTCAGGGTTGCCGCTGTAACGACCATGAGCAGCTGGTGGATCTGCTGCGCCAGAAAGCACTTCAGCCGTTAAGTGATGCCCTGATGCACCATTTTGAACATATTGTCGCCAGCCTTTGCTTTGAGCGGGCGGGTGAATGCTTACCTGATTTTGCCCGGCTGTTTGCGGGCCACAAGGAGTCGTAATGTCATCTGTGTGTATACAAGTGATCAACCCCAATACCAATCCGGGGATGACTGAAACCATCGGTGCAGCCGCGCGAGCCGTTGCGGCGCCGGGAACCGAGATCCTGGCCGTTTGCCCGAGCGAAGGTGTGCCCTCTATCGAAGGTCACTTTGATGAAGCCATTGCGGCGGTCGGCGTTCTCGAGCAAATCAGCGCGGGACGTCAGCATGGGGTGGATGGTCATGTTATCGCCTGCTTTGGCGATCCGGGTCTGCTCGCTGCGCGTGAGCTGGCTCAGGGGCCGGTGATAGGCATCGCGGAAGCCGCCATGCACATGGCGACAATGGTGGCGACGCGTTTTTCTATTGTCACCACTTTGCCGCGCACGCTGATCATCGCTCGCCACCTTCTGCACCAGTATGGTTTTCAGGATCACTGTGCTGCCCTGCATGCGATCGACTTACCGGTTCTGGCACTTGAAGACGGTAGCGGTCTGGCACAGGAGAAAGTCCGGGCGCGGTGTATTCAGGCGATTAAAGAGGATGGCAGCGGGGCGATTGTGCTGGGCTGTGGCGGGATGGCGACCCTGGCGCAGGAGCTGACGCGTGAGCTGCATGTGCCGGTGATTGACGGCGTCAGTGCGGCGGTGAAGATGGTTGAATCGCTGGTGGCACTGGGGCTATCGACCAGTAAACAGGGCGATCTCGCTTTTCCGGAACGCAAGGCGTTGAGCGGTAAATTTCAGGCATTGAATCCATTTTAATTTTAAGGGGGTCGTGATGGCGCTTTTTGAACAGGACTATCCGCGTGACTTGCGCGGATATGCGGGGAAACCACCGCACGCGCAGTGGCCAAACCAGGCCCGTATTGCCGTCCAGTTTGTTCTCAATTACGAAGAGGGGGCGGAGAACCATGTGCTGCATGGTGACGCGGGTTCTGAGCAATTTCTCTCGGACATCATCGGAGCAGCCAGCTACCCGGACCGACATATGTCGATGGATTCCCTCTATGAATACGGCAGCCGGGCCGGGTTCTGGCGTATCCATCATGAATTTAGCCGGCGCGGGCTGCCTTTAACGGTCTTCGGCGTGGCGATGGGGCTGGCGCGCCATCCTGATATCGTCGGGGCTATTAAAACCGCGAATTACGATGTCGTCAGCCACGGCTGGCGCTGGATCCACTATCAGAATATGGACATCGCTCAGGAGCGCGAGCACCTGCAAAAAGCGGTGCACGTTCTGACCGATCTGTTTGGCAAGCCGCCAACGGGCTGGTACACCGGACGCGACAGCCCCAACACCCGTCAGCTGGTGGTGGAGCACGGTGGGTTTGACTATGACAGTGACTACTACGGTGACGATTTACCTTTCTGGACTGAGGTGGCGTGCAGTGACGGCGCACGCAAGCCGCACCTGATTGTGCCCTATACCCTTGATGCCAACGACATGCGTTTCGCCACGGCGCAAGGGTTCAACACCGCAGAGCAGTTCTACACCTATCTGAAAGACAGCTTTGATGTGCTCTACGAAGAGGGCGAAGACGCTCCCAAAATGATGTCCATTGGCATGCACTGCCGTCTTTTGGGACGTCCGGGACGGTTCCGCGCACTGCAACGTTTTCTGGATTACGTCCAGCAGCATGACCGCGTGTGGGTCTGTACGCGCCAGCAGATCGCCGATCACTGGCGGGAAGCGCATCCTTTCCAGAGATAAAGATCATCCAGACTTCTCTGCTGCCTGGAGGGGGGAGCGCAGTGCGAAGCACCGATTTTCTGCGGGGCCGCGGGGATGGATAAGAGGGAGCGCGGCCCCCTTATCCCGTTCACGGGTTGAGAAATGACAATATTCACAGGTCAAAAGGTGAACGGCGTTAACCGCATAGTCCGTCAACTGGACATTAAACTCACCTGTGCCCCCACAATCCTCCACCCGTAAGAAAATCTCACCCACGTCTGTTGCTGGCGTCCAATTCGCTCCGTTCCCTCACGCGTAAACTCCGTACTGCACACTGCATAATCCTCCCCAAAAGTGGTGATCACCGTATGGCGCAACACCCGCTGCAATCCGGCTGAAGGGCGCGCGGCACGAAAAGCACGGATCTCATCAATACCGTACAGGTTTTCTCCCGCCCCCAGTCGCACGGTGTTTTTGTCATGCCAGAAGAGTTCATCCAGCACCGCAATATTGTTACTGACCAGCGCATCCTCATAGCGATAAAACGCTGCGGTGACGTCGGCCAGTACCCATGGCAGGTTAATGTCATCGTGACTGATCATTGCACCATCTCCGCTGGACGGGCATCGGTGATCCCGCTCTCTTCCAGTACCCGCGCAACACGCAGGCAGGCCTGTTCGTTAAACGGCGCAGCAATCAGTTGCAGGCCAATGGGAAGTCCTTCAGAGGTACGCAGCGGTACGGTCGTGACCGGTAGCCCTAAAAACGAAATTGGTTGAGTGAGCATCCCCATGCTGGCGCGAACTGGCAGTGACTGACCGTTGATCTCCATTGTTTGCTCACCAATCCGCGTAGCACTGCAGGGTGTGGCGGGGGCGATCAGCACGTCGGCCTGGGTAAACAGGGCTTTGCATGTCTGCTGGGCGTGGCGACGAAAACGCTGAGCCTGGATATACCAGGCAGAAGGGATCATCGCCCCTGCCAGCAGACGTTCACGGGAGTGCGGTTCAAACCGTTCCGGTAGGGTGCGAAGCGCCGGAAGATACTGATTTCCCCCCTCTGATGCGCTGATGATAAAGGCAGCTGAACGGGCCAGTTCCGCCTCCGGGAAAAGCAATTCGTCGCGCACATCAAGCGCTTTTGCCACGCGTGCAACGGCATCACGCGCATCGCTGTCGCTCCAGGTCGCGAAGTACCCGCCGAGCACAGCGCAACGCAATCCCTCCAGCCCTCTTGAAAGCAACGGACGGGTTTGCTCCCGCGAACTCTCCGCCTGAAAACCGTCACTGGTATCGCGTCCCTGAAGGGCATCGTAAACCGATGCGAGATCGCTCACCCGACGGGCGAAAGGGCCGATATGATCCAGGCTGGCGACAAACGGGTGGCTGCCGGAACGGGAAAGGCGGCCAAAGGTTGGCTTCAGCCCGTAGAGTCCGCATAAAGAGGCGGGCACGCGAATGGAGCCGTTGGTGTCTGTCCCGAGAGAAAAATGGACCAGGCCAGAGGCCACGGCCGCAGCTGATCCTCCCGACGACCCTCCGGCAATGCGCGCCAGATCGTGCGGGTTGTGTGTCGCACCGTAGTGGCTGTTTTCGGTCGTAAACCCGTAAGCGTAGGCATCCATGTTGACCATTCCGGAGAGCAATCCTCCGGCGCTACGCAACTGACGCACCGCAAAACAATCTGCCGTGGCGGCAGGACGCTGGCTGAACAGCTCCGCGCCGGCGAGGGTGGTATGCCCGGCAACATCAAACAGATTTTTCACCGCGTAGGGAATTCCGGCCAGCGGCGGCAGGGGACGTTTCTCCCGACGCAGGGTATCGATATTGTCGGCCTCCGCCAGCATCCGTTCTTCGGTGATGGCGGTCCAGGCGTTGATCTGCGGGTTTAGGTCAGCGATAGCATCCAGTGTCTGACGCGCAATCTCGCGGGCGCTGAGTTCGCCTGCGGCTAACGCCCGCTGGATTTCACTCATACTCATGGCGTGTAGCATCATGCTTTATATACTCCTGCGATCTCCAGACGGTCATCCAGTGGCAATGCCATCAACGGCGCAGCCATGGCCGCAATGCGGCTGAACTGGAGCTGTAGCTCGGTGCGGCGAGCGTCATCCAGTTCGACGCCCAGAAGGGACTCCATCTGGGCCAGGTAGGTATGCCAGTCGGGTTGGGGGGTAGTCATGGGTGGGTTTCTCCTCAGAATCCGGCGGCGGAGCCGTTGCTGCGTGGGTCGAATGCGCCTTCAAACAGGCCGTTGGGGTGGCGAACAATCGCCCCTGCGTGCCCCATCGCTTCGCTAAAGTCCGGGAACACTTCGACGTCATGGCCCAGCGCCCGCAGATGGTCAAGCGTGTGCGATGAGAAGCGTCCCTCCAGTTTTAAGGTGTCGGAGGTTTGGCCCCAGGTGCGCCCCAGTAGCCAGCGCGGGCGGGTGATGCTCTCCTGTAGCGGCACGCCCTGGATCACATAGCGTGTAAACAGGGCTGCCTGGGTCTGCGGTTGTCCGTCACCGCCCATAGAGCCATAGACCATCACCCGTCCGTCATGCAGTCTTGCCGCTGCCGGGTTCAGGGTATGGAACGGTTGTTTACCGGGGGCGAGGGCCAGAAGGTGGGCAGGATCGAGACTGAAAGATGCCCCACGGTTTTGCCAGACAATCCCCGTGTCGGGCAGGACCACGCCGCTGCCAAATTCATGGTAAATGCTCTGGATAAACGAGACAGCAAGGCCACTGCTGTCCATGACACCCATCCACACCGTGTCCCCTGGGCCTTTACCTGTGCCCCACGGCGCAGCCTGGTTATCGTCAATTCGCCCAGCCAGCGCCTGAAGTTTGGCGGGCTCCAGCAGGCCCTGAATATCCGTTTTCAGATCGCGCGGATCGGTGATGTGGGCATCCCGCAGACCAAAGGCCAGTTTGGTGGCTTCCACAATGCGGTGCAGGGTGGTCGCGTCATCGGCATCCGCCATGTTAAGGCAATCGGTGATCCCGAGGATGGCCAGTGACACCAGCCCCTGCGTGGGTGGCGCGAGGTTCCACACCTCGCCCTGCTGATGCTGTAGCCTGAGTGGTGTGGTCCGCCGCGCGACGTGCTGATTCAGATCGGCAAGGGTGATGGGAAGGCCATATTTTTCCATGCCGCGGGCCAGACATTCCGCCAGCGGACCACGATAAAAACTGTCCAGCCCCTCTTCGGCCAGCTGTGTCAGGGTAGAGGCCAGCGCAGGCTGATAAAAACGGCTCCCGACCTGAGGAGTTTCACCGTCCACAAGCCAGGTCTCGGCAAAACCGGGAACCTCTTTCAATTCGGCTAATTTACTGGCCGTGGCACTGGCCTGAGAGGCCGTAACCGGCGTGCCGTTCCGCGCGTAACCAATGGCATCAGACAGCAGGCGACTCAATGGCAGCGCCTTGCCGCACATTTCGTGCGAAACCTTCAGTGCTTCGTCCCAACCGCTCACCGTGCCTGCCACGGTGAGGGCGGCACGCGGGCCGCGATGAGGGATATGCGCGTGATCGCGGTAGGCGTCCAGCGTCGCCAGCGAGCCTGCCGCACCGCTGGCATCGATAGCAACCGGCTCGCCATCGGGTGGGATGATAAGCCAGAAGCCATCGCCGCCCAGACCGTTCATATGGGGATAGACAACGGCTATCGTGGCGGCTGCCGCGACCATCGCCTCAATGGCGCTGCCACCTTCGCGCAAGACAGCCAGCGCGCTCTGGCTGGCAAGATGGTGGGGGGCGACTGCCATCCCGTGTACGGAAACATTACTGTGCATGGGGAGTCCTCATGACCCGAAAGAGGATCTGAGGGTTGCAAAAGCTGTTCCAGTTCTGAGAGAAAAGTTTCACGCCAGCCATAACGCATCTTTTTAATAAGATGGCATGCATAATGAAAGGCAGATACCCTACATCCATTCGCGTTGCAGTAACGCGCATTGCCGCCTGGAGTATGAGAGGCGTGCAGTGAAACGAAAGTTACAGAGGTCTTATGGAACAGCTTGATGAACGACTGAAAGGGCAGTATGGGTCACTCTCGCCGCAGGAACAGCGGGTAGCCGATTTCATTTTCGATCACTTCGACGACCTCATTAGCTACAACAGTGCCGAACTGGCACAACTGAGCGGAGTATCGAAAGCCACGGTAAGCCGCCTGTTTAAGCGTCTGGGCTACGAAAAGTATAAGGATATGCGTGAGGAGCTGCGCACGTTGCGTCAGAGCGGCATGCCGCTGACGGATAACCGTGATGCGGTACAGGGCAACACTTTGCTGGCGCGCCACTACAAGCAGGAGATGGCCAACCTGACGCAGTGGGTGAATGCCCTGGATGCCCGGCAATTTGCCGAGGCGATGGCCTGCATGGTCAGGGCGCGGCGGATCATCATTATTGGGATGCGAAATGCCTATCCTGCGGCGCTTCACCTGCGCCAGCAGCTGTTACAGGCGCGCGGCCAGGTGCTGGTGCTGCCCCAGCCGGGGCAGAGTTTGAGCGAAGAGCTGGTGGATTTCACCCCGGACGATCTGGTGGTAGTTATGGCGTTTCGCCGCCGTCCCCGCATTATTCGCCCGCTGCTGCAACAGTTGCAAACCGACGGTATTCCGGTTCTGTTGATGTGTGAGCCGCAGGCGCACGGTCTTTTTCCGCTGTCGAACTGGCAGCTTTGTGCTCCGCTCGACAGCGTATCCGCCTACGACAGCTATTCGTCGGTGAACAGTTTAATCAACCTGCTAGCCAATGCTTTTCTGCATGAGATTCTGGATAAAGGCCGCCCACGCATTCACGAGATCGCCACGCTTTACCAACAGCTGGATGAGCTGGAGCAACGATAATGGGGCGTCAGGCTGGTGCTTTGCATTAAATTGGTGCAATAAACGAAAGGGGAAATGAGTCATTATTTCCCCTTTCGTTTTTTAAATGTCTTGTATTTCCTGTCTTCGTAATGATTTTTATCCGTGAGCATCGGTTTTGTGTACCCTGGCACATTAGTTGCAAAAGTTAACTCAACGAATCTTTTGTTTCATGTTAACGTAACGGGTAAACACCATGAAAAAACTGTTGATTGCACTGGCCGGGGTCGCTTGTCTGTTTACACAACTGCCAGCACATGCTGACCAGCTTCAGGACATTGAAAAACGCGGAACCCTCCGCATTGCCGTACCGCAGGATTTCCCACCGTTTGGTTCGGTCGGAACCGATCTCCAGCCGCAGGGCTATGACATCGATATGGCGCGCTATCTGGCGAAGCAGATGAAGCTCAAACTGCAACTGGTTCCGGTCACAAGCGCCAACCGCGTGCCGTATCTGCAAACGGATAAAGTGGATTTGGTGATCTCCAGCCTCGGTAAAAATGCCGAGCGTGAAAAGGTGATTGATTTCAGTCGCGCCTATGCGCCGTTCTTCCTCGGTGTGTTTGGCCCGAAAGGGGCAGAACTGAAAGACGCCAGTGCGCTGAGCGGTAAAACCATTGGTGTGACGCGCGGTGCAGTGGAAGACATGGTATTGACCAGCCTCGCACCGAAAGATGCCGATGTGAAACGCTACGAGGACAACAACACCACGTTGTCGGCCTATCTTTCCGGCCAGGTGCAGTACGTGGCAACCGGCAACCTTGTGGTGGCCGCAATTTCCCGCCAGAACGCGGATAAAGCCCCCGTACCGAGCTTTATGCTGAAAGATTCACCGTGCTTTATTGGCCTGAAAAAGAATGAGCCCGCTCTGAAAGCGAAAGTGGATGCGCTGATCGAGCAGGGGATCAAGGACGGTACGCTGAACGCGCTGTCGGAACAGTGGATGAAAGCCCCTCTGCCTGCAAGCCTTGGCGTTTAAGGCGAGTGAATGACAGAACAACTTCATTTTTCTGAACTCTGGCCCTATTTACCCGCTTTGCTGGCAGGGCTGTGGGTCACGGTACAACTGACCGTGATGGCGACGATTGGCGGGCTGGCTATCGGTATTTTCGGGGCCGCCATTCGCAGCGGGCGGCCGACCTGGTTCAGCCGGATCTGGGGCGGCTACGTAGAAGTGATTCGTAACACGCCGTTTGTGGTACAGCTCTTTTTTATCGTCTTCGGTCTGCCCAACATGGGGCTGAAAATGACGGCGGGGGAAGCCGCGCTGCTGGCGATGATTGTCAATCTGGGCGCTTACAGTACCGAGATTGTCCGCGCCGGGATCCAGGTGACGCCGAAAGGACAATGGGAAGCCGGGCGCGTGCTCGGTCTGACCCGTACGCAGACGTTCATCCGCGTGGTACTGCCCCCGGCGTTGCAGCGAATTTATCCCGCGCTGGTGAGCCAGTGCATTATCGTCATGCTGGGTTCGTCGGTGGTGTCTCAGGTCTCTTATGAAGAGCTGACCTTTGCCGCCAACCTGATCCAGTCACGCACGTTCCTGAGCTTTGAGGTGTATCTGGTGACGACCGGGATTTACTTAGCGCTGTCGATTATTCTGCGCCAGCTGATGATGGCAGCAGGACGCAAATGGCTGGGGGTGCAGGCATGATGACCACCTTTACCGACTGGGACATTATCCGCAACCTGTTGCTCGCCGGGCGCTGGACGGTGCTGCTTTCGCTCGTCGCCTTTGTCGGCGGGGCCATGGTGACCTTGCCGCTGCTGTTGCTGCGTCTGACGGGGGGACATACGGTAAAGCGGCTGATCCGGGGTTACATTGAGCTGTTTCAGGGGACGCCGTTGCTGATGCAACTGTTTCTGGCCTTCTTCGGCGTGGCGCTGTTTGGCATTGACGTTTCACCCTGGACTGCCGCCTCGCTGGCGTTAACGTTCTACACCAGTGCGTTTTTGCTGGATATCTGGTTTGGCAGTATCCGGGCGTTGCCAAAAGGGCAATGGGAAGCCTCGCGCTGTCTGGGGCTGAGCTTCGGGCAGACCCTGTTCAGGGTGGTTGCCCCGCAGGCGTTACGCATTGCTATTGCGCCAACGGTGGGTTTTGCCGTGCAGGTGATTAAGGGCACGGCGCTGGCGTCGATTATCGGTTTCATCGAACTGACCAAAGCCGGAACGATGCTGACCAATGTCACGTATCAGCCATTTAAAGTCTTTGCGCTGGTGGCGCTGGGCTATTTCATTCTGTGTTATCCGCTGTCGCGCTACAGCCGTTATCTGGAGACAAAATTCAATGCCTCTCATCACCATTAATCAGGTGCAGAAGTACTACGGCGACAACCACGTGCTCAAGGGTGTCGATCTGGATATCGATATGGGACAGGTGATTTCGATTATCGGGCGCAGTGGGTCTGGAAAAAGCACGCTGTTACGCTGTATCAACGGCCTTGAAGGTTATCAGGACGGCAGTATTAAACTCGGCGGCATGACCATCACCGATCGGGACTCCCAGGCGCGTGAAATCAGCCGCTCGGTAGGCATGGTGTTCCAGAACTTCAACTTGTTCCCGCACATGACGGCGCTGGAAAACGTGATGCTTGCACCACGACGGGTGCTGAAAAAAAGTGCCGACGAATGTCGCGAGCTGGCAAAGCAGATGCTGGAAAAAGTGGGGCTGGGAGACCGGCTGGATTACTCTCCCTCCAGCCTTTCTGGCGGTCAGCAGCAACGTGTGGCGATTGCCAGGGCGCTGGCGATGTCGCCTAAAGTTTTACTCTGTGACGAGATAACCTCTGCGCTTGATCCTGAACTGGTGGGCGAAGTGCTCAAAGTGCTGGAACAACTGGCAGCAGAAGGCATGACCTTGATCCTCGTCACCCATGAAATGAATTTTGCCCGCGAAGTGGGCGACCGCGTGGTGTTTATGCATCAGGGACGCGTCTGGGAGCAGGGCGACAGTAAAACGCTGTTTGCCAACCCGCAGACTACTGAGCTGAAGCAGTTTATCTCTTCTGTGCGCGGCCTCAATTAACCTAAGGACACTAAGATGGATATCGCTCAATTTCCGCAACTCAATCCGCCGCCACGTCTGTTGATGGGGCCAGGACCGATTAACGCCGACCCGCGCGTACTGCGTGCTATGTCGAGCCAGTTGATTGGTCAGTACGATCCGGCGATGACCCATTACATGAACGAAGTGATGGCGCTTTATCGTGGCGTATTTCGTACCGACAACCGCTGGACAATGCTGGTGGATGGCACGTCGCGCGCGGGGATTGAAGCGATCCTGATTTCGGCGATCCGTCCTGGTGACAAAGTGCTGGTTCCGGTCTTTGGACGCTTTGGGCATCTGCTGTGCGAAATTGCCCGGCGTTGTCGCGCAGAGGTACACACTATTGAGGTTCCATGGGGCGAGGTGTTCACCCCGGATCAGGTGGAAGATGCCATCAAGCGGGTACGTCCGCGAATGCTGCTGACGGTGCAGGGCGATACGTCAACGACCATGTTGCAACCGCTTGCTGAACTGGGGGCGATTTGCCGCCGTTACGATGTGCTGTTTTATACCGATGCCACCGCATCGCTGGGTGGTAACGCGCTGGAAACCGATGCCTGGGCGCTGGATGCCGTTTCCGCCGGGATGCAGAAATGCCTCGGAGGCCCATCAGGGACATCGCCCATTACCCTGAGCGCGCGCATGGAAGAGGCGATCCGCCGCCGCAAATGCGTGGAAGAGGGCATCCGAACGGACGCCCACCATGACGGAGTGGATGAGATGGTCTACTCCAACTACTTCGATCTCGGCATGGTGATGGACTACTGGGGGCCAGAGCGCCTGAACCACCATACCGAAGCCACCACCGCGCTGTTTGGCGCGCGCGAGTGCGCGCGTCTGATCCTGCAGGAAGGGCTGGATAACGGCATTGCGCGTCACAAACTGCACGGTGATGCGTTGCTAAAAGGCATTCAGTCGATGGGGCTGGAAACTTTCGGTGACCTGAAGCACAAGATGAATAATGTGCTGGGCGTGGTGATCCCGCAGGGGGTCAATGGTGACCAGGTGCGCAAGCTGATGCTGGAGGATTTCGGCATCGAGATCGGTACATCCTTTGGTCCACTGCATGGCAAGGTGTGGCGTATTGGTACGATGGGGTACAACGCGCGTAAAGACTGTGTGATGACCACGCTGAGTGCGCTTGAATCGGTGCTGAACTACCTGAGATTCACCACGACGCAGGGCGCGGCGATGCAGGCGGCGTGGGATCATTATCGCAGCGAGACGGCGCTATGAGTCCATTAACCCGCCAGCAGGCGGCTGAACGTGTCATGGACAGGGCAGATGAACTGGCGGCCATCAGTGAAACCCCGGATGCCCTGACCAGGGTCTCGCTTTCGCCTGAGCATTTGCAGGCTAACCAGCGTGTCGGCCAGTGGATGCAACACGCAGGGATGACCGTCTGGCAGGACAGTGTGGGAAACCTGTGTGGGCGCTATGAAGGTGAACAGGAGGGGGCGTCTGCGGTGTTGTTAGGCTCGCACCTGGACACTGTACGCAATGCCGGGCGCTACGACGGTATGCTTGGCGTGCTTACCGCCATTGAGGTGGTGGACAACCTGCATCGGCGGGGCGCACGTCTGGCGCAAGCGATTGAGATTGTAGGTTTTTGCGATGAAGAAGGGACGCGCTTTGGCATCACGCTGCTGGGCAGTCGTGGCCTGACGGGAACCTGGCCGGAGAGCTGGCTGGCAACCACTGATGCTGAAGGGATCAGCGTGGCGCAGGCAATGGTGCAGGTGGGGCTTGATCCTGCGCGGATCTCACATGCTGCGCGCAACGTGGCGGACATCAGTAGCTATCTGGAATTGCATATCGAGCAAGGGCCGTGTCTGGAGCAGAAAGGGCTGGCGCTGGGCGTTGTTGAGGCGATCAACGGGGCGCGGCGTTTGCGCTGCCAGTTTACCGGCGAGGCAGGGCACGCGGGCACTGTACCCATGAATCACCGTAAGGATGCACTTGCCGCCGCCGCAGAGTGGATGGTCGCAGTGGAGAGCACCACACAACGGCATGGTAACAATCTGGTTGCTACGGTGGGGGAGATCCGGTGTGTTCCGGGAGCGGTGAATGTGATCCCGGGTGAAGTGACGCTCTCACTCGATATTCGTGGCCCACAGGATGGCCCTCTGGATGCGCTGCTGGGCGAACTGCTGACACTGGCGGAGGCGGTTGCCGGACGTCGTGAAGTGTACTTTAGCGCCGAGGAGTTCTACCGCATTGCCGCCACACCATGCGATTTCCGTCTGCAAACCCTGATTGGTGAAGCGGTAGCCGCGGTGCAGGGGGAGTCGTTATCTCTGCCCAGCGGAGCGGGACATGATGCCATTGCCATGGCTGAGCGCTGGCCGGTCGGGATGTTGTTTGTGCGCTGCAAAGGCGGTATTAGCCACCATCCGGCGGAATCGGTACAGGCTGAAGACGTGGCGCTGGCGATCGAGGCGTTTGGCCGGGCAGTCACCTCGCTGGCGGCATCCCGGTGATTTTGTGCCCTGCCTTATCCTGCTGAAACCAGGATAAGGCAGGGGCGCGTTATTGACGTCTTATGATCACCAGTAGCCCACATACAACCAGCCCCGTCCCCAGAAGTTGTTCAACTGAGATCGGTTCATCCAGCAGCCACCAGCTAAAGACGAGCGTCAGAATCGGCCCAATCAGGCCGATCAACACGGCCCTTGCCGCGCCAATACGGGAGACCGCCGACGAGAGCCAGAAGATAGGCATCACGGTAGAAAACAGAGCCATCCCGGCGCTGTAGGCATAAACCGGCCAGGGCAGGATCAGTGCGGTCAGTGGACGAACGGCAAGAAAATGGGTTTGGGTCGCCAGAACAGAAATCAGCAGTGCCAGTACCGAGAATTTGATCGCTCCCATCCGACCAATGGCGATTTCCGATCCAGCGCTGTAGATGGCGTATAAAAACGCGCAGCCCAATACCAGTGAGCCGCCGATCACGACGGAGCGTATGTCTTCTGAGACATTCAGGTCATGGACAAAGGCAACCAAAATCCCGCCATAGGCGAGAAGCATCGCCAGCAGAAGTTTCCGCTCAAAGGTTTTCCCTAAGAAGAAGACCCCGATCAGAATCGTCAGCATCGGGTAGGTGAACAAAATCAGCCGTTCCAGTCCGGCAGAGATGTACTGCAGCCCCATAAAGTCGAGCATGCTCGAGCCGTAGTACCCCACAACACCCAGCAAGAACAGCAGGGCATAATCTTTACCCCGAAGCGCCGGGCCTTTGCGCAGAACCGGAATCGCGGTAAGCAGGATAAGTGGTAAGGCCATCGACATGCGCAACATCAGCAGGGTGACGGGATCGACGGGAGCCACCTGATAGGCCAGCTTGACGAAAATGGCTTTAAACGAAAAGCCAAAGGCGGCCAGCACGGCAAGGCCGAACCCGAGCATGTGCGGAGTCAGTTTGCGCTTCAACGGACGGTTTCCTGCAACGCGTGGATCTTCTGCCACATCAGCACCGGGTTTGAGTACATCGGGAAATGCCCACAGTCCGGGATCTCAGCCAACTGTACGCCGCGTTTCTGAATGTAGTCCAGGTAGGAGAGCGTAGCGTTTTGCTCACCATACATGAACATTTTCGGACAGGGGAGATTAAGGAACTTTGCCATCAGTTCGCCGTGATCGGAGTGTTCCACCATCGAGGTAAAAATAGGGCGAACGGCTTCAGCCTGGACGTTATGCCTCAGGCGAGCGGCATACAACGCACTGGCCCAGTGGGGGGCATGCCGGGTTCGTTCGATAAAGTCGTGGAAAAATTGCACATCATCGCCTTCGGGGTAATCCAGCACCTGACGGCTCAGGAAGCAATCTTCCGGGGTGATATTGCCTTCGATATCAACAAAGCTCAGTACCCGGTCGGGGTGGGCATGAGCCAGCATCAGGGCGGTAAGTCCTCCCATCGAGTGGCCCACCAGATGAAAACGTGTAAAACCCGCCTGTTCAATCAGGTTGAGTGCTGTCTCCGCCAGAAAAGGAATCGTGATTTTTTTTAGATCGGGGCAATGGGTTTCGCCACAGCCGGGGGCGTCATATGCGAGGAAAGGGCAATCGCTAAATGCCGCATAACGCACGATATCGGCATAATCCTCTTTGGTCGAGCCAAAGCCATGCAGAAAAACAATGGGGTCTCGTGTCCCTGTTCGGTGCAGGGCCGCAACCTGCATCGGTGTACCTTTCACCGTGGCTGTATACGTCTGGCTGTGGAATTCGTGGTTCAACTCTTCTTCCTTTTTACGCATGTTGTGTCAGGAAGGTGATGATCCTGATATCCATTCGATATGTATATTCGTAATAAACTAACCCTGTGATACGTTTTATATATGAAATAAGTGAACTACTCTCTGAGGGACAATGATCAATTTCCGTATTATTCGCCATATGTGGCTGTTCCTGGCCGTCGCTGAGGAGAAACACTTTGGCCGCGCGGCCAAAAAGCTCGGGATGACGCAACCGCCGCTAACGCAGCAGATCCAGGTGCTGGAGCAGTCCCTGAAAGTGCAGCTTTTTGATCGCTCAAAGCGCAAGGTTCAGCTCACCCCCGTTGGGCTGGCAATTCTTCCGGCGGTGAAAAAATTCGCCGAGCAGGTCGAAAGGCTGGAACTGGCTATTACGGAAGCGGTTGCCGGGCACACGGGCATCCTCACCATTGGTGCAATCAGCACTGCGATGCTGGATGTGTTACCGGCGTTACTGGATAAAATGAAAACACAGTATCCTGATATTGTTATTTCGATCAAAGAGATAGACAGTGCAGAGGCGATCCCGGCCCTGCAAAACGGTGAGCTTGATCTGGCCTTTGCCCGCCTCACCGGAGATGCCGGAGACGGCGTTGAGTTATTACCCCTCTCCAGTGCGGAACTGGTAGTGGCGCTGCCGCGCCATCACCCTCTGGCCTGCCAGAGCCAAATCAACATTCGTGAATTACTGCATGAAGAGTGGGTGATGTTCTCCCGGCATCTCAGCCCGGTCTACTTTGACAGTATCACCACCGCCTGTCGCCAGGAGGGGTTTTCGCCCCGCATCATCCATGAGGCGCGTTCTGTTGCGTCACAAATCGCCTTTGTCGGCTGTGGTCAGGGGATTGCACTGGTCCCGGCTTCGCTTGAACGGTTATCCCCGGCGAGTGTGGTGACACTGCCTCTGGCTAAGCGTATCGAGGTGATCACCACGGCGGTGGCATGGTCGTCCGCCAGGGCGAATCCCCTGGCGAACAAGTTTCTGGAAATTATCAGGCAGGAATAATGTCTAGGCGACGGAGCGCACGACGTTGTCGATATCCGCGCTCACACGCACATCCTGCTCGTCAAACACCATGCAGTGGCGGTTATCAAACGCGACGTCGATCTTCTGCCACGGGGCAAATTTAACGTCGCCCGGCAGCAGGATCTTCATGTTGTCGTGGCCGTAACACTGGCCAAAGAGGTAGGTGTTATTCCCCAAACGCTCCACCACTTCACAGTTAAATTCCAGGCGTGTGCCGTGGCTGAGGTCGGTGGTTAAATGTTCCGGGCGAATACCCAGCGTGACCTGGCTACCCGGTTTCAGCGGCGTGGTGGTCTGTGTCAGGGTGAGGGATTTTTGTTGCGACAGCCGAACCGTCAGCTCACCAGGCTGCCAGGCTTCGACCGTCGCAGGCAGGAAGTTCATCTTCGGTGAGCCGATAAACCCGGCGACGAATTTATTTGCCGGTTTGTAGTAGAGATCCATCGGCGCGCCCATCTGCTCAACTTTGCCGTAGTTCATCACCACAATCTTATCGGCCAGGGTCATCGCTTCAATCTGGTCGTGGGTGACATACACCATGGTCGTTTTCAGTTCCTGGTGCAGACGTGCCAGATGCAGACGCATTTCGACACGCAGCTCGGCATCCAGGTTTGAGAGTGGTTCATCGAACATAAAGACGCGTGGGTTACGCACAATCGCGCGACCAATTGCCACGCGCTGGCGCTGACCACCGGAGAGCTGTTTAGGTTTGCGGTCCAGCAGGTGAGAAAGTTGCAGCGTTTTGGCAACCATTTCGACCTGATGGCGGATTTGGTCTTTCGGCACTTTATTGACCTTCAGCCCGTAACCCATGTTCTCGGCCACTGTCATATGGGGATAAAGGGCATAGGACTGGAATACCATTGCCACACCGCGATGCGAGGGGGCGACATCGTTCATCACTTCATTTCCAATTAACACCTCACCGTCGCTGACCTCTTCCAGACCGGCAATCATGCGCAGCAGCGTTGATTTACCGCAGCCGGAGGGACCGACAAAGACGGCAAACTCGCCGTCTTCGATATCAAGATTCACATTGTGCAAGGTGACGGTGTCGCCAAAGCGTTTGGTGACATTCCTCAATTGTATGTTCGACATCTGTATTCCCCGAGTAAACCGCCGATTATGTTTTACGTATAACAATCATGTTCAACATGGCCGGACGGTGCAATTTGTCTGCAATGACTATAACTTCCAGTATTCACGCGCCATATATAGATATTCCATTAATGTTATGACGATCACACAACTTACAGTTTTTTGTAGAGTTATCATGATGTGAAGGGTAGCGTATAACAAACCAAAGGCATTCGATGTCATGCCTCTTAAGCCAGTTTCTATGGGTTATCTGGCGCGGGGTGTTGATGTTTACATGCCATAACAATCCTAAAATTGTTATACCTTCACATGAGGTTGATAATGAAAAAGAACATACTCGCTGCTCTGATCCTCTCTACGCTCGCGATGCAGGTCCATGCCACCTCGCAGCTTAATGTCTGGGAAGACATCAAAAAGTCGTCCGGTATTAAAGATGCGGTCGCCGATTTTGAAAAACAGTACGACGTTAAGGTCAATGTGCAGGAGATGCCTTACGCGCAGCAACTGGAAAAACTGCGTCTGGATGGCCCGGCGGGTATTGGCCCCGATGTCCTGGTGATCCCTAATGATCAACTGGGCGGCGCTGTCGTGCAAGGGTTGTTAACCCCCCTGAATCTGGAGGCTAAACAGACAGAACAATACACACCGGCCTCCATCAATGCCTTCAAGATGGACAATACGCTGTACGGTGTGCCAAAAGCCGTGGAAACCCTGGTGCTGATCTATAACAAGGATCTGATTGATAAGCCGCTGAATACCTTGCAGGAGTGGTACGACTTTTCAAAGCAGCAGCGTGCAAAAAACCAGTATGGCCTGCTGGCCAAGTTTGACCAGATTTACTACAGCTGGGGAGCGATTGCCCCCATGGGGGGTTACATCTTCGGGAAAAACGACAAAGGCGGGTTTAATGCGAAAGATGTCGGCCTGAACAAGCCCGGAGCGGTTGAGGCTGTTACCTTCCTGAAGAAATTCTACGCGGATGGCGTTTTCCCGGCCGGGACCATTGGCGACAACGGATTGAACGCGATTGACTCGTTATTTACCGAGAAAAAAGCGGCGGCAGTGATCAACGGCCCGTGGGCATTCCAGCCCTACGAAGCGGCAGGCATTAATTACGGCGTGGTTCCGCTGCCTGCGTTGCCGGACGGTAAGCCGATGAGCTCCTTCCTCGGGGTCAAAGGCTATGTCGTGTCGACCTGGAGCAAAGACAAAGCTCTGTCGCAGAAATTCATCGAGTTCATCAACCAGCCGCAGTACGTAAAAACGCGCTATATCGCGACGCGTGAAATTCCGCCGTTGACCGCGATGATTGACGATCCGGTGATCAAGAATGATGAGAAAGCCAGCGCCGTGGCCATTCAGGCTGCGCGGGCATCCGCCATGCCAGGCATTCCTGAAATGGGCGAAGTCTGGGGACCGGCTAACGCTGCGCTGGAGCTGAGCCTGACCGGCAAGCAGGATCCGAAAGCGGCGCTGGATAGCGCAGAAAAACAGATCCAGATGCAAATTGAAGCCATGCAGGCCAGTAACCAGTAATTTTCTGACGTAGCAGAACGGGAGAGCACTCTCCCGTTTTTTGAAAGGAGTTGTCTGTGAGTATCATCCCAGAACATTTTGCCAAAACGCGTGCAGCCGGACGTCATGCCTGGTGCGGTCTGCTGTTGGCTGTTATACCCGGCTTTGGGCAGTTTTATCATCGTCAGTGGTTAAAAGGGGCTATCTTCCTGGTCCTGCTGGCCAGCTTTATCGGGGTATTCTCTGACTTTCTGCGCGAAGGATTATGGGGGCTGGTGACCCTGGGCGAGGAGGTTCCGCGCGACAACTCCATCTTCCTGTTGGCCGAAGGGATCATCAGCGTGCTGATTGTCGCGTTTGGCGTCATGGTTTACTACTTGTCCCTGCGCGATGCCTGGCTCAATGGCGTAAAGCGGGACGAAGGGCTGGCGCTCAACAGCGTGCGTAAGCAGTACCAGATGCTGCTGAGTGATGGTTTTCCGTATCTGATGATCACGCCTGGCTTTATTTTGCTGGTGTTCGTGGTGGTGTTCCCGATCCTGTTCGGGTTTTCCATCGCCTTTACCAACTACAACCTCTACCACACGCCGCCAGCGAAGCTGGTGGACTGGGTTGGCTTCAAGAACTTCATCAACATTTTCACGCTCTCCATCTGGCGGTCCACGTTCCTTGATGTGTTGCAGTGGACGGTTGTCTGGACGCTGCTTGCCACGACGCTGCAATGCTCCGTCGGTGTACTGCTGGCAATTCTCGTGAACCAAAAAGATCTGCGCTTTAAGCCGCTGATTCGCACCATCTTTATCCTGCCGTGGGCGGTTCCGGGCTTTGTCACTATTCTGGTATTTGCCGGGATGTTTAACGACTCGTTCGGCGTGATTAACAATGCGATTCTGGCCTTCTTTGGCATTGCGCCTAAAGCGTGGATGACCGATCCGTTCTGGACCAAAACGGCGCTGATCATGATGCAAACCTGGCTGGGCTTCCCGTTTGTCTTTGCCATGACCACTGGGGTGCTACAAGCCATTCCGGATGATTTATACGAAGCGGCAACCATGGACGGTGCAAGCAGCTGGACCAAGCTGCGCACCATTACGCTGCCGCTGGTGCTGTACTCGATTGCGCCGATCCTGATCACGCAATACACCTTTAACTTCAATAACTTCAACATTATCTATCTGTTTAACAACGGCGGACCAGCGGTGGTGGGCTCCAATGCAGGTGGAACCGACATTCTGGTGTCATGGATCTACAAACTCACCATGTCGTCTTCGCAATATGCCATTGCGGCGACTATCACCATCCTGCTGTCGATCTTTGTCGTCGGCCTGGCGCTGTGGCAGTTCCGCGCCACCAAATCCTTCAAAAATGACGACATGGCGTAAGGGACGTAACAATGGCTAAATCACAAAGTATTAAACGCGAGAAGTGGGTTCGGCTCTCGCTCTCCTGGCTGGTTATCGTGCTGGTGTCGGTGATTATTATTTACCCGCTGGTCTGGACGGTGGGGGCATCGCTGAATGCGGGAAACAGCCTGCTCAGCTCTTCCATCATTCCGGAGAACCTGTCATTCCAGCATTATGCTGACCTGTTCAACGGGCAGGTGAATTACATGACCTGGTACTGGAATTCGATGAAAATCAGCTTCCTGACCATGGTACTGACGTTGATCAGCGTCAGCTTTACGGCGTATGCGTTTTCACGCTTTCGCTTTAAAGGGCGACAGAATGGTCTGATGCTGTTTCTGTTGTTGCAGATGATCCCGCAATTTTCCGCGCTGATTGCCATCTTTGTGTTGTCGCAACTGCTGGGGCTTATCAACAGCCACCTGGCGCTGGTGCTGATCTATGTGGGGGGCATGATCCCGATGAACACCTATCTGATGAAAGGCTATCTCGACGCGATCCCGAAAGACCTTGATGAATCAGCCCGTATGGACGGGGCAAGTAACTTCCGCATTTTTATCGAGATCATCATGCCGCTGTCCAAGCCGATTGTGGCGGTGGTAGCCCTGTTCTCCTTCACCGGACCGTTGGGGGATTTCATTCTCTCCAGCACCATTTTGCGCACCCCGGACAAATACACCTTACCCATCGGGCTTTATAACCTGGTGGCACAAAAAATGGGGGCCAGTTACACCACCTACGCAGCAGGCGCTGTGCTGATTGCTGTGCCGGTGGCGATCCTCTATCTGGCTTTACAAAAATACTTCGTCTCCGGCCTGACCTCCGGCAGTACCAAAGGATAACAACATGAACAGACTCAAACCCGCTTTGCTTGCTGTTTGCCTCTCTTGCGGTCTTGCCGCCAGTGCCTTCGCGGAGGATGCGGTGAAAACGCGCCCGTTTAGCGCCATGCCGGCGGATTTTATTAAAGGCGCGGATATTTCGACGCTACTGGAAGCGGAACAACACGGCGCCAAATTTTATAACCAGAACGGCCAACAGCAGGATGCCATTGCGATCCTGAAAGCCAACGGCGTGAACTATGTGCGCCTGCGTCTGTGGGTGGATCCGCAAGATGCCAGCGGCAATAGCTATGGCGGCGGCAGTAACAACCTTGAAAATACTCTGGCGCTGGCGAAACGGGTGAAGGCGCAGGGGCTCAAGCTGCTGCTCGATTTCCACTACAGCGATTTCTGGACCGATCCGGGTAAACAGTTCAAACCGAAGGCCTGGGAAAAGATGGATTATCCGCAGTTGAAAACGGCGATCCATGATTACACCCACGATATCATCGCCCGCTTTAAGAAAGAGGGTGTGCTGCCGGATATGGTGCAGATCGGTAACGAGATTAACGGCGGTATGCTCTGGCCGGAAGGCAAAAGCTGGGGGCAGGGCGGTGGTGAGTTTGACCGTCTGGCCGGGTTGCTCAATGCTGCCATTAGCGGGATGAAAGAGAACCTGACCGATGGCGAGCAGGTGAAAATTATGCTCCATCTGGCAGAAGGGACCAAAAATGACACCTTCCGCTGGTGGTTTGATGAGATCACCAAACGCGACGTGCCGTTCGATATCATCGGCCTGTCGATGTACACCTACTGGAATGGCCCGATCAGTGCGTTAAAAGCCAATATGGATGACATCAGCAAGCGTTATAACAAAGATGTGATTGTGGTCGAGGCAGCCTACGGCTATACGCTGGAGAACTGCGATAACGCGGAAAACAGCTTCCAGGCCAAAGAGGAAAAAGACGGTGGCTATCCAGGCACTGTTCAGGGCCAGTACGATTATATTCACGATTTAATGCAAAGCGTTATTGATGTGCCTGACCATCGCGGTAAAGGAATATTTTACTGGGAGCCTACCTGGATTGCCGTTCCTGGCACGACATGGGCAACGAAAACCGGGATGAAATATATCCATGACGAGTGGAAAGAGGGTAATGCACGTGAGAATCAGGCGTTATTCGATTGCAAAGGTAAGGTGCTGCCGTCAATAACGGTATTTAAATAGTATTTTGTCTTAATTCAGGAAATTTTTAATATGAATAAATTTGCGCCTTTAAGTCCTAAGGTTGCTGCGCTATTGCATGGCGCGGATTATAACCCGGAGCAATGGGAGAATTACCCCGGTATTATTGAAAAAGATATCGCCATGATGCAGCAGGCGAAATGTAATGTCATGTCAGTGGGCATATTTAGCTGGGCGAAACTGGAACCCCGCGAAGGGGAATTCGATTTTGCCTGGCTGGATGACATTATTGAAAAATTATATGCCGCAGGTATTCATATATTTCTTGCCACACCTACCGGTGCGCGTCCTGCGTGGATGTCGCAAAAATACCCTGAGGTGTTGCGCGTTGGCCGTAACCGCATACCGGCGTTGCACGGTGGGCGTCACAACCACTGTATGTCTTCCCCGGTTTATCGCGAGAAGACGCTGAAAATCAATACATTGCTGGCTGAACGTTACTCAAAGCACCCGGCGGTGCTGGGCTGGCATATTTCGAACGAATATGGCGGCGAATGTCACTGCGATCTTTGTCAGGCCCGTTTTCGTGACTGGCTGAAAGCCCGTTATGAGACGCTGGAAAACCTGAACCATGCGTGGTGGAGCACCTTCTGGAGCCACACGTACACCGACTGGTCGCAGATTGAATCTCCTGCGCCACAGGGGGAAGTGTCGATTCATGGCCTGAATCTTGACTGGCGTCGCTTCAACACGGCGCAGGTGACGGATTTCTGCCATCACGAAATCGTCCCGCTGAAAGCCGCTAATGCGGAACTGCCGGTCACGACTAACTTTATGGAATATTTCTACGATTACGATTACTGGCAGCTCGCAAAAGAGCTGGATTTCATCTCCTGGGACAGCTACCCGATGTGGCACAAAGAGAAAGATGAAACCACGCTTGCCTGCTATACCGCGATGTATCACGACATGATGCGCAGCCTGAAAGGTGGCAAACCGTTTGTGTTGATGGAGTCCACGCCGAGCGTGACCAACTGGCAGCCAACCAGCAAGCTGAAAAAGCCGGGGATGCATATTCTCTCGTCGATTCAGGCGGTGGCACATGGCGCGGATGCGGTGCAGTACTTCCAGTGGCGCAAGAGCCGTGGCTCGGTGGAAAAATTCCACGGGGCGATTATCGATCACGTCGGCCATCTTGATACCCGCGTCGGGCGTGAAGTGACCCGTCTGGGTGAGATGCTGGAGCGCTTACCGGGCGTGGTGGGCTGCCGTACCGAAGCACGGGTGGCCATCATCTTCGATCAGCAAAACCGCTGGGCGATGGATGATGCGGAAGGTCCACGTAATCTGGGTCTGGAATATGAAAAAACCGTTAACGAGCACTACCGTCCGTTCTGGGAAAAAGGGATTGCGGTAGATGTGATTGATGCCGACGGCGATCTGAGCCAGTACGCGCTGGTGATTGCGCCGATGCTTTACATGGTGCGTCAGGGCTTTGCAGAACGCGCGGAAGCTTTTGTCGCGGCGGGAGGGCATCTGGTCACGACTTACTGGAGCGGAATTGTCGATGAATCTGACCTCTGTCACCTCGGCGGCTTCCCTGGGCCACTGCGTAACTTGCTCGGCATTTGGGCGGAGGAGATCGACTGTCTGGGGGACGGGGAACGCAACCTGGTGCAGGGGCTGGCAGGCAACGCTGCGGGCTTACAGGGGCCATATCAGGTTCGCCACCTGTGCGAGCTGATCCACACGGAATCGGCTCAGGCGCTGGCAACCTACCGTGATGATTTCTATGCGGGACGGCCTGCTGTGACGGTGAACCGCTTTGGTCTTGGTAAGGCGTGGCATGTTGCTTCCCGCAACGATCTGCCGTTCCAGCGTGACTTCTTCGCCGGGATCATGGTCGAGCTGGCTCTGCCGAGTGCCATTGAAGGGGATTTCCCGCCGGGCGTCGTGGCAACTGCGCGTACCGATGGTGAGACCACCTGGGTGTTTGTGCAAAACTTTACCGCGCAGCAGCAGATGGTGGCGTTACCGCAGGGCTATACCGACTGCATGACCGAGGCGGCAGTGGCTGGCGACACTGTTCTGTTGCCGTGGGACTGCCGGGTGCTTAAGCGTAAGGCGTAGCGGGTTTTCGCCCTCTCTCCGTAGGAGAGGGCATAACGCCGCACCGCGCTGAAAAACACCCTGAAGGAGCCTGCTCATTCGAGCAGGCATTTTTTTATCTGCATAACCAGGAGGCTTATTATGGACAGTAAAATCACACAACGTTTAATTCCTGCCTTTGGCGGAGAAGAGAATATCGAACATGTTGAAGCCTGTATTACCCGCTTACGCGTGACGGTAAAAGATTTAAAACAAGTGGACTCACAGGCATTACAACTTGAGGGGGCGCTTGGCGTAATTATTATTGGGCAGCAGGTGCATGCAATATTTGGCCGACAGTCTGATGCATTACGTCAGTTGCTGGATGAACATTTTAATCAGCGGAAATAAATAAAAAAGGGATAACCATTATAATGGTTATCCCTGAATAAAGAGAATAAGAGCAGCAATGATATTGCTATCATTCGCAGGAAAAAACAGCCAATAGTTGGAGATACAATAACGATTAACGCAAACCGGTATTTACTGCTTATTCATTACCACCAGGCTTCAACCTGTACACCGAAGTTCCAGGTGTTATTTGCCGTACCATCTTCGAAGGATTTACCTTTTTCGGAATCATTCAGGTAAGACGCAAAGACACGCAGTTCCGGGCGAGACATAAAGTCGGGTCCATCAGCCAGGCCCAGCGCGAGGGTGTACTTCTCACCGCTCTGTTTGTACTTAGAGCCATCGGTATAGGTATCTTGCTGGTAGAAACCACCCACTTCGCCGATCAAACGTACATACTCGGTGAACTGATACTGCGCGCGGCCTACCAGGGAGACTAAGCGTGATTTGTCGGTATATTGCGTAGTGTCATCCGCTGAGCCCCAGGTCAACACATGGTTGAAGGAGAACTTGTCGGTAATGGGAATCAAACCGGTGTTGATCACACGATAGCCGGTCGCATCGTTCACGTCGTTCCACATGTCATACCAGCCGCCGCCCTGCGACACCATGTTCTGTGCCAGCCCTTTGTTCGCGTACTGCAACACCAGCTTGTTATAGCCGCCAAACATGTCCTGGCTGATTTCGCCGGTTACCATGACCCCATTGTCGGCCTCATATAAGCCGCCGTAGTCTTTTTGCTTGTTAGTCGGGTTTGGCATCGCGTAATCAATACCGACTTCAGTCCATGCGCCCGACCAGGGTTTCCAGCCTGCATAGCGAAGGTCGATGTAGTTAATATTGACGTCGTTATCACCGTCGACACGGTAGTCGACATCATTGGCGTCGCCACGGATCCAGGCAACAGAGACTGCGCCCGGGCCGAGGGTGTAGTTTTCGATACCTGCGCCCGCACCGGAGATGTTCCAGTATTTGGTGTCGATGATGTGCAGATCATGACGCTGGTAATAGCGTTTACCGCCCCAGATCACGGCATTTGGATCGCCCGGGATCAGCCCCTTGATTTGCAGGTTTAACTGACGCAAACCGAACTGAGCATCATCTCCGAAGGTTGTTTCACTGTCGTTTGAGCCGTCAGACACCATGCTCACCATGCTGTCGAGGTAGAAACTGACATCGTTCTTTTTGTATACCTCAGAGCCAAGCTCCAGTTCGCCATAGGTATCAGCTTCGTTACCCAGACGCCCAATTTTGTTTTTTTGCCACTCTTCCATCCCACCATCCCGTGAGACGCCCACACCAGAGCGAAGATATCCATGAAAATCAATCGGTACTGAAGACGCGGCAAACAGCGAAGGAGACGCTAACGCGGCTGCCAGCGCAACAGATACAGAGCGGATCATCGTGTTCATTGTTACCCTCTTATTGTTTTGTAATACGTTCACAAATCCGATGTCATAAAATGCCTAAACCTGTTATCTGGCAATTGCAGGATGATGAATGTGTGATTAAGTGCAAATAAAATAGACTATTTTGTTACGATTAATGAGATTCACCACAAATTGTGGCAATGTGAGCGTCATACTTTTTGATGGTGTTATGTGCGTCAGGGTACGGTGGTCAGCGTTTTTTCAGATGTCCCCTGTTACAATCAGCGCATAACTACATAAGGAACCGGACCATGAAGTCGAAAAGCGCGACATTAGAAGACGTTGCACGCCATGCGGGCGTCTCCTATCAGACCGTGTCCAGGGTACTGAATAAATCTGCCAATGTATCCGAAGCCACGCGTCTCAAGGTGGAGAAATCCATAGAGTTATTGCGGTATGTCCCCAACAGACTGGCGCAGCAACTGGTGGGGAAGCAGTCCCATACCGTTGGGCTGGTGACCATTTCGCTGGCGTTACATGCCCCTTCGCAGGTTGCCGCGGCGGTAAAACGTTACGCAAATCTGGAAGGGTATCAGGTGCTGATTTCGATGATTGATGAGAACGTCAATCATAGTATTCAGGATTCCATCAACGAACTGAAATCCCAGCTGGTCAGCAAAGTGATCATTAACGTCCCGCTGGAAGCCGAGCAGGCGCAGAAAATCGCGACAGACAACGATGATATTGTCTGTCTTTTTCTCGACGTTGATCCGTACAGTTCCGTGTTTAACGTTTCGTTTAACCCGGCAGATGGAACCCGCGCCAGCGTCAAATACCTCTATGAACTGGGGCATCGGGAGATTGCATTGCTGGCAGGACCGGAGTCATCTGTCTCTGCGCAGTTAAGGCTCAAGAGCTGGATGGAAACCCTGAAAGGCTATGGCCTGGAGCCAGCGGCGGTGATTCGTGGCAACTGGGATGCGCAAAGTGGCTATGCGGGGGCATTGCAGATGCTACGTGAAACCGCCCCCTTCTCAGCCGTTCTGGTCGCCAACGACCAGATGGCGCTGGGCGTGTTGAGTGCATTTCATCAGCAGCAAATCTCCATCCCCGGTGAGAAATCGGTGATTGGCTATGATGATACCTACGAAAGCTCATTCTTCTACCCGGCGCTGACGACAGTATCACTCGATCTCGATTTACAGGGGAAAGAGGCGGTCCGCCGCATTCTTGACAGCAGCGACGATAATACGCTGCGCATGTCATCCATTTTGCCTGCCAGACTGGTAGTGCGACAGTCCACCGGGGCAAAAGGTGAGAAGGGGACTAATGTGCAGGAGCTTGCCCAACAGCTACGCGAAATTGCGCACCAGTTGGGTAATCTGTAACGCACTGTTAGCACCTCACCGGTCAGTGAGGTGCTAACAGAGTCATTCCAGGCCCAGGGTGTACTGCGCGATTTTAAAGTAGATAATCAGCCCGATTCCGTCGATTAAGGTGGCAATAAACGGGGCAGAGACCACGGCGGGATCGATGTGACAGCGTTTCAGCACCATCGGGATAACCGATGCGACAATGGCGCTCCACAGCGTAATGCAGACCAGTGTCAGGCTGACAATTAGTGTGATCTCAAGACCAATCCCCATCATCCAGGCGCGAATGCATCCAGCCACACCCAGCGTGGCGGCAATCATTAACGAAGTGCTCATCTCCTTACGCAGCACTCGTCCCACATCCCTTAAATGCACTTCGCCGAGCGCCATTGCGCGTACCAGCGTCGAAGTAATTTGCGTCCCGCTGTTGCCGCCCGTCCCAATGAGCAGTGGAATGAAGAAGGCCAGCGCGATGGCGGATTCCAGCGCCTCTTCAAAATGCTGGATCACTGAGCTGGTATAGGCTTCCGCGACAAACAGTAACAACAGCCAGACGGAGCGCTTTTTCCACAGGCTGAATGCACTGGTCTCGAGATACGGCTTTTCCAGCGGCAGCGTTGCCCCCTGGCGCTGTGCATCTTCTGTGACATCGTCTTCCAGCAGATGCGCTATTTCGCGCTCGGTCAGGCAACCGACCAGCTTTCCGTGTGTCACCACGGGAACGACATCTGCACTGCCGTGGGCCAGTAACCCTGCGAGATCCGCGCGTTCATCTTCAGGTTTTACCTGTACGAAATGCGAAATCATTAGCGCGTTAGCCGGCTGCACCGTATTGGTTTCCTGTAATAATTTTCTGACGGCAATCATACCCGCCAGTCGGCCATTATCTTCGATGAAAATATGCGACGGAATATCATCATCTTTTAATTTTTCGAAAAATTGTTCGCGTGCTGATGCCACACATAAAGCAATATTGAGGACGATGAAATCGGTATTCATGTATTGCGCGATAGCGCTTTCATTGAAAGCCGGATTATTGTTGTGAATGGAGTAAGACATAGTGAATTCCCTTTGAATAATAAAATCTCTCAGGGGCGAGCAAGACAGGGCATGTCGAAGAAGAGATCCCCACGTCCTGGGTTCAGCACTGTACACCGTATCCCGTAAGGGAAGTTATACTGACAAAGCCTTGATTCGACAGTGCCTGTTTTACCCTGTGCCGGTTCTCTCGAACCCACCAGAGCGATAACGTGTATTTGTACAGGAGCCTCGCCATAACGAGATCGTTGTAAAACGTCGCAAATAATACGCCGGTTTTTTTCTGTTGCCGTGAAATTTAAATAATGTTTAAGAAGTGTTTAGAAGATTATTTTCGTGGAAATGTTGAGGGAGTATTTAGGATGTTTCATTTTTAATAGAAAGATGAAACAGGGATCAGGAAAAGAATATGGCGTTGTTAAACAATATGCTCAGCCATTTTGCACTTCATCCCGCGCATCTCTTTGCACTGCTTTTTGTGATGGCGCTTGGTAAGTCCACGGTGCTGATCTCATCGGTGTTACCTCCTGCTTCGGTGATGCTGCTGGCGGGGATAACCCTGAGTCAGTCTGTTTTTTCTCCCGTCGTGGCGTGGATTGCCATCATGCTTGGCGCGACGTTGGGGTCTGTGCTGAGTTACCACGCCGGGCAACGACTGGGCCACACACGTCTGGTTGCGCGTTTGACCGCCAGACATGCGGATAAGATCCTGAAGATTCAAAGCAAACTACAAAAAAACAGTGTGGTGGCGTTATTCGGTTCGCGCTTTGTCGCCGTGCTGCGTTATATCGTGCCGCTGGCCGCCGGAATGCTCAGGCTGAGTGCGGGACGCGTGTATGCCATCAGTCTGCTGTCGGCTGCCGCATGGGCGGCGCTGTATGTCGGCGCAATCACCGGCATCAGCGCCTTCTGATTTACAGACTTCCGGTTCCTCCGTCGACGAGTAATTCCGTTCCGACGGTATAACCTGACTCATCCGATGCCAGATATAATGCGGCTTTTGCCAGTTCAACGGGCGTGCCCATGCGTCCTAACGGAACCAGACTCGCGATGTCCCCTTGCAGGGCTTTTTGCGCCTCTTCGCTCAGACCCAGCTTATTGAGCGCCGGGGTTGCAACCGGGCCAGGACTCAGGCCGTTGACGCGAATACCGCGTGGCAGCAGTTCGGCTGAAAGGGTGCGAGCCAGCGAGAGCAGGCCAGCCTTACTTGCCGCATAAACACTGCTGGTGGGCAGGCCGATACGTGCGCTGACGGACCCGCACAGAATGACTGACGAAGGGTTATTCAGCAGCGGCAACAACGCCTGAATCAGAAAGAAGGGGCCTTTAAGGTTGATGCACATCAGGCGATCCCAGGCCTCTTCCTGCCACTCTTCCAGCAAGCCGTGTGTGACGTCTCCCGCGTTGATAAACACGGCATCGAGGCGTGGCCAGCGTGAGGCGAGTGTCTCTGCCAGTGCTTTTTGCGCGGCAGTATCGCCCGCATCAGCGGAAATCACCCAGGCGTGCTCGCCAAGGAGCCGTTGAGCCTCGGCCAGAGTTTCCGGGTTACGCCCCGTAACCGCGACCTGCGCCCCTTCGGCGATAAACTCCTGTGCGGTTGCCAGACCAATGCCGCTGGTTCCCCCGGTAATCAACGTGTATTTACCCGCTAAACGACCCATGTGCTTCTCCTGAAAAGTCAGTGGAGAAAGCACTATAGAAACGTTAGTATCGAAAGGAAACCAGGTACCAACTGGATACTAAAGAGGCAAGAGGTGTGCTATGGCGGAAAGACGCGATGTGTCCTGTGAAAAAAATTCTGCGGTGCATGCCTGCCCAATGACGCGGTTCGTGAATCTGATTTCGGGCAAGTGGGCGATCCCTGTGCTTTATCGCCTGATCGTCCTTAATACGCCGGTGCGTTTTGGCGATCTGCTGCGTGCCGCCGCGCCCATTACGCAAAAAGAGCTGACGAAGCAATTACGCCTGTTTGAACAGCGCGGGCTGGTTTCACGTACGGTTTATCCGGAGATCCCTCCGCGGGTTGAGTATCAGATAACAGAACTGGGGCTGACGCTTCAGGGAGCGCTTTCCCCGCTGGCCGCCTGGATGAATGATTACGGCGACCAGCTGGAGTCTTAAATTACTTCCTGAAATAGCGTGGGGCAGGTTCGCCGGTGCGTGCGCTGGCAAACAGGTTCAGACGCGCCTCTTCAAAACGCGCCCAGAGCTGTATGTCGTGCATTGGTGGGATAGTGATCAACTCTCCCTGATCCAACCCGGCCAGCGCTGCATCGACCAGATTATCGGTTGTCATCACCGACCCCTCCGGTAAATCATTAACTGATACCCCGGACAGATCCCAGATTTCCGTTGCGGTAGCGGCAGGTAATACTGCCTGGATGCGGACATGACGGTCGGCAAACTCTTCCTGCAAGCCGCGGGTGAAATTGAACACCCAGGCTTTGGTGGCGCTATAGAGTGCGCTACCCGCGCGGGCGTGGAGAGAAAGTACAGAAGCGATGTTGATCACTGTGCCGCTGTCGTTTTGTGCCAGACGCGGCAGGATGGCGTAGGTGAGGCGCATCAGTGCCGTCGTATTCAGGGTGTTGATGGCCTGATGTTGGGCAATATCCCCGGCTAAAAAGGGGGCCATCTGCGCTGTGCCTGCATTGTTAACCAGAGTGTCGATGCGGGTGTCGCTACGCAGTTTTTCTTCAACGACGCGAATACCGTTTTCATCGCTCAGATCGGCAGTCAGGGTCTGGATCTCCACCCCATACTGGCCTGAAAGTTGTTCAGCCAGCGCTTTCAGGCGGGCTTCGCGTCGGGCGACCAGAACCAGATTGTAGCCGCGCGCCGCGAGACGATCGGCGTACACTGCGCCAATACCGGATGATGCCCCTGTGATCAGCGCTGCAGAATGTTGCGTAGTCATTGTGTTGTACCTCAAAGCAAAGTGAGTTAATTGGTTTCAATATGAAACTGAATTTACTGTGAGATATTTGGTTTTATAATGCAACCATTTTGGGGGCTATTTTTTGTTTCTGAATTCAGGGTAGAAAGGAAATTCAGGCTAACAATATGAAATTACGGGGTTTTAAGCTCAACGTCCTGAGGCGATAATTCCCGGCCATCGCCTGCAATGAGAGACAGTTTGCGCAGGGGTTGCTGGTTTTTCACGTCGACCAACACGCTGCCACATTCGTCATCAGCGAACAGATATTCATTGCCCCATTGCGACAAAGCAACCAGGACCATCTGTAGCGCTTGTCCCTTTTCGGTGAGCACATACTCCTGCCATGCACTGCCGTCGGAAGCGGGCTGGAGGATGAGGATACCTTCGTCAACCAACAGTTTCAGGCGCGAGGTCAGCATGTTTTTTGCGATACCGAGGCTTTTTTGAAACTCACCGAAGCGTTTAATGCCGCGCAGGGCATCGCGAACGATCAGCAACGACCACCAGTCGCCAATAATATCCAGCGAACGGGCAATCGGGCAGGTGCTCTCTTCAAGGCGGGTGCGTTTCACGGGCGATTCTCCAGGACGGTATGGTTTTATTATAAAACTAATTATGCTGACGGGTAAGCCCGTTATTCATCAGTTTGAGAAATGCTTCCCGGAAAATTGTCATCAATCTGTCACACTTAACGCGATGTTAACAACCAGGTGAGGAATGAGGGATGAGAAAAGCACTACTCGCTGTTGCAGTGGCAGGCTCCATGTCCATGACGTTCGGCGTACAGGCGCAGGACGTACCTGAGGGGTATCAGTTAGAACAAGTTTTAATCATGAGTCGCCATAACTTGCGTGCGCCGCTCGCCAATAATGGCAGCGTGCTGGAACAAGCCACGCCGAACAAATGGCCAGAATGGGACGTGCCGGGCGGTCAGCTCACCACCAAAGGCGGCGTGCTTGAAGTCTATATGGGGCACTACATGCGTGAGTGGCTGGCAGACAAAGGGATGGTCACCACGGGAGAGTGTCCGCCGGCAAATACGGTTTATGCCTATGCCAACAGTTTGCAACGCACCGTGGCGACCGCGCAATTCTTCATTACGGGTGCATTCCCTGGCTGTGATGTGCCTGTCCATCATCAGGAAAAAATGGGCACGATGGACCCAACCTTTAACCCGGTCATTACGGATAACTCCCCTGAATTCCGTGAAAAAGCGCTGAAGGCGATGGAGACTGAACGGCAGAAAATGCAGCTTGATGAAAGCTATAAGCTGCTGGAGCAGATGACAAACTATGCGGAGTCGCCATCCTGCAAAGAGAAAAAGGTCTGTTCACTGACCGAGGCGAAAGATACTTTCAGCGCGGAGTATGAAAAAGAGCCGGGCGTTTCCGGGCCGCTGAAAGTGGGTAACTCGCTGGTGGATGCCTTTACGCTGCAATATTACGAAGGCTTCCCGGCCGACCAGGTCGCCTGGGGGGAAATCAAAACCGATCAGCAGTGGCGCGTTTTGTCGAAGCTGAAAAATGGTTATCAGGATTCGCTCTTCACCTCTACCGATGTTGCACAGAACGTCGCCAAACCGCTGGTGAAATATATCGATAAGGCGCTGGTGACGGATCAGGCGAAAGCGCCAAAGATTACGCTCCTGGTGGGACACGACTCTAATATCGCCTCGTTGCTGGCGGCCCTGGACTTTAAGCCGTATCAACTGCACGACCAGCAGGAACGTACACCGATCGGCGGTAAAATTGTCTTCCAGCGTTGGCACGATAAAAATGCCAATCGTGAGCTGATGAAAATTGAGTATGTGTATCAGAGTTCTGAGCAACTGCGGGAGGCGAGTGTCCTGTCGCTGACCTCACCGGCACAGCATGTGACGCTGGAGCTGGCAGGTTGCCCGGTCGATGCGAACGGCTTCTGCCCGGTCGATAAATTCAATGCGGTCATGAATAACGCGGCGAAATAGGGGATAACCCCCCGCCGTAGCGGGGGGAACGTTCAGACGTTTTTACGTTCGATGGTTTGCTCGCCCCAGAAGAGCGAGTCTTTGTCCGTTTTATCGAAGGCGCGTACCAGTACCTCATCGCTGCCTTCTTCCCAAATTTGCTCAGCCACTTTTTCATCATATTTCGCGACTTCAAAGATGGCCTCGGCAATTTCCGGAGAGGTGTTGCGTAAACTTGCCCATTCGCCGACACGATGAGCTTTAGATTCTTGAGTTGGCATGCTGGTCCTCCTGTTGGGTTAGCCGTTCAGTTTTTTGGCAAGACCCGCGACATGTTCGCCTTGATAGCGGGCGATAGACAGCTCTTCATTGCTCGGCTGGCGTGAGCCATCACCACCGGCAATGGTGGTTGCGCCATACGGTGTCCCGCCGCGAACCTGAGACACGTCAAACAACTCCTGTGCGCCATAACCGATTGGCACAATCACCATTCCGTGGTGGGCAAGCGTGGTCCAGGTCGACGTGATAGTCTGTTCCTGACCGCCGCCCGTACCGGTGGAACTGAATACGCTGGCGAGCTTGCCGTATAATGCGCCGGATGCCCAAAGCCCTCCGGTCTGATCGAGAAATGTGCGCATCTGGCCTGACATATTGCCAAAACGGGTAGGGGTTCCGAAGATGATGGCATCGTAATCAGCCAGTTCCTGTGGGGTAGCGACCGGGGCATTTTGTGTTTTCCCCCCGGCTTTGGCGAAGGCTTCCGCCTGCATGGTTTCCGGTACGCGCTTCACCACAACCTCAACGCCATCTACTCTGTTTGCACCTTCTGCTACTGCGTGAGCCATGGTTTCAATGTGTCCATACATGGAATAATAGAGCACCAGAACTTTTGCCATTTTGCATCACTCCTCGTTTGTTTTTTCTGACAGCGAATCGCTGCGTTCATTTAAAGATAAGTCGTGATGGCCAGAGTGCAACTTTTAGCGCCATTTCTTTGATTTATAACAACATATTAACTAAGTTATTCTGTAGTAACGTGAAACACTTTTGTGCCGTTCAATTTTCGTAATGATAAGAGGGGTTTAATGGCATCAGTGACACAGAGAAGACTGAAAAGCAGATATGATGTTGCAGGATATGACTATTGCGGGACGGACAGACTCTGATCGGATAGCAGTGAAACCGGGTAATTTCACTGCTAAATCATGGATTATTTGTCCAGCGCTAACATTGCGGCACACCCACCGTTAACCCATGCCATTGAGTAAAAGAATTGCCCATTCACACTGTCGGGCGTGAAGTTTGACTCTGATTTTAAGTGCTGCAGTTTTCGCGTGTAGTCAGCCAGGACGGCATAAACAAAATGATCGGCATCATCGGATATTTTTGCCGACGCTTCGAGATTGCCCCCGATTTTTCCCCACTCCTCTTTTGAAATGGCATTGGCTTTATATTGAGTAAAGTATCTGGACAGACGCGGTTTCGCCAGCTTGAGCAACTGATCCCCCGCAGCACCGTTGTAGCCCGTTTCATCAAGACGAGAAATCGCCGCACACTGCGCCTCTTGCCAGCCTATTGTCGCGTTATCCGCGATCTCGCCCGCAATGGCTGTTGATGACGCGAGAGCCGTTATGGCTAATGCAAAAAGCTTGTTCATCTTAAATCCTTATAAAAATAGGCATTACGAAATGTGGTACAGGTTCTACGTGAAAGGGTTAGCAGAGGTGAGCGGCTCATCATAGCGTTGAGACAAAAGGGTAACAACGCTATTTCTGAGACCACAGAGCATCGATTTATTGTTATTTAATTGATTTATAATCATAAATCTTACACTTTCTTTTGTAGCAATATGAAACATATTTACGACACTCAATTTTTAGATTGATAAGAAAGGGTTATTGATGGTTCACACAACGTCCCGCGCAAGAGGCTGAGATCCTGTTGCAGGATATTACGGTTTGCTGGTTATACCGCCCTCATCCGCTAAGCTTAGATCCACGCGACGCGGAGATAAGACGCTTTTTTCACGTCGTCAGGTGAAAGAATCCTCTTTTACTGAATGCAGTATGATGTCTAATGTTTCACACCCTGGAGGTTGAAGATGGCAAACCATCGTGGTGGCTCAGGTAATTTTGCTGAAGATCGTGACAGAGCATCAGAAGCAGGTCGTAAAGGTGGCCAACACAGCGGAGGGAACTTTAAGAATGACCCTCAGCGTGCATCAGAAGCCGGTAAAAAAGGGGGAAAAAATAGCCACGGGAACCGTAACAGTTAATTCGCCCGTATCCTTTTCCAGATAGCGACCGATGACGGTCGCGGCATTCCCCGGCCGCCGGAACATCCGGCGGTTTTTTTATTTCTGCAACATTGAACTGTAACCAAAGGCATCGCACACTACGGAATTGATCCTTATTGCTGGTGCACCATGTCGTCTTCTCGTTTCAGATTCTCCGTTAAACCTCAGGAAGCCATCCTCATTCTGATCACCATGTTCTGGGGCGGAACGTTTCTTGCCGTCCAGTATGCGGTCACGCTGAGCGATCCCTTCTTCTTTGTTGGACTGCGTTTTGCGACGGCGGCGATTGCCGTGGCCTTGATCTCGCTAAAAACATTGCGCGGGTTGACGCTCAAAGAGCTGAAAGCCGGTGTGGCGATTGGTGTGTCCATTGCGATGGGGTACAGCCTGCAAACCTGGGGCTTACAGTCCATCTCCAGCAGTAAATCGGCCTTCATCACCGCCATGTATGTTCCGCTGGTTCCACTATTACAGTGGCTGTGTCTGGGACGAATGCCGGGTCTGATGTCCTGTATCGGTATTGTGCTGGCGTTTATCGGCCTGATCCTGCTGGCCGGTCCTGGCGATAATTTGCTGGCGTTGGGGCCAGGCGAAATGATCACTCTGGTTGGCGCGGTGGCGATTGCGGCTGAAATTATCCTGATCAGTGCCTGGGCGGGAAAAGTGGACGTTAAGCGAGTGACCGTGGTGCAACTGGCTACCGCATCGCTGGTGGCTTTTATGGCGATGGTTCCAGCGGGAGAATCTGTTCCGCCGATGTCGCCAGGGCTTATCATTGTCGCCCTGGGGCTGGGCATTTTTAGCGCCATTATTCAGGTCACGATGAACTGGGCGCAGCGCAGCGTTTCGCCCACGCGTGCAACGGTTATCTATACGGGTGAGCCTGTCTGGGCGGGGATTTTTGGGCGTATCGCCGGAGAACGTCTGCCGCTTCTGGCTCTGCTGGGAGCCGCGTTTATTGTAGCAGGGGTGCTGGTCAGCGAGTTAAAGCTCAAACGGAAGAAAAAAGCGCTGCCGGAAAATGACAGCGCTGTGGTCAATCACGAATCCTGACGCACCACGTCGCCCTGCGGCGTCACCGCCATTCGGCGGCTCAGCAGGGCGTTAAGCAGGATTGCTCCAAACGTAGCCGTTCCGATCCCGCCCAGCGTGAATCCCCCCAGCGAAAGGGCAAAGTCACCCGCACCCAGCACCAGCGTAACCGCGACCATAATCAGGTTGCCGTTCTGGCTGAGATCGACATTGTGCTGGACCCAGATACGTGCGCCCGCCACCGCAATCAACCCAAATACCACAATCGATGCGCCGCCAATGACCGGGCCGGGAATGGTGTGGATCAGTGCGCCAAACTTAGGCGAAAAGCCGAGCAAGATGGCAATGGCGGCGGCCGCGACAAACACCAGCGTGGAATAGACTTTGGTGACAGCCATGACGCCAATATTTTCCGCATAAGTCGTGACCCCGCTGCCGCCGACAGAGCCGGAGAGCATTGTTGCCAGCCCATCGCCCACAAACGCACGCCCCATGTACGGGTCCATATTGCGCCCGGTCATGCCAGCGACGGCTTTCAGGTGGCCTAGGTTTTCTGCAACCAGGATCACGGCGACGGGGGCGATCAGCATCATCGCCTGGCCGCTAAACGTCGGGGAGGTGACCTGCGGTAAGCCGAACCAGGCAGCCTGGTGGATCAGGCTAAAATCGACCGGTTTGCCGAATCCAAACACGTTTGCCAGCAGGGTGTACACCAGACAGGCCACAATCAGCCCGACCAGAATCAGCAAACGCTGGATCATTCCACGGGTAAATACCGCTACCAGGCCAATGCAGAGAACCGTGATCACCGCCATCCAGCTTTCAAATGGCGAGCCGGACACACCTTTAACGGCGATAGGGGCGAGGTTCAGGCCAATCGCCATAACCACCGCGCCTGTTACCACCGGAGGCATCAGCCGTTCGATCCAGTGAGTACCAATCTTCATTACCACCAGGCCAATCAGGGTATAGACCAGACCACAGGCGATAATGCCGCCGAGTGCGACGCTCAGATTGGGGTTAATCCCCTGACCGTTAAACCCGGTGGCGGCAATAACAACCCCGATAAAGGCGGCGCTTGACCCCAGATAGCTCGGCACTCGCCCACCTGTGACCACAAAGAACAGCAACGTACCGATACCCGACATCAAAATGGATAAGTTGGGATCAAGCCCCATCAGCATGGGCATTAGTACGGTTGCGCCAAACATCGCGACGGCGTGCTGAACGCCCATCACCACAGTTTGGGCTAACGGGAGTCTCTCATCCGGCGCGACCACGCCGTGTTCCGTAGAGGTCGATTTCAACTGCCAGTGGGGAAAACCGAACATTGCCATAAGCTGTCTCCTTAAGGAGGGTTAACAGGCGGGTCGCAAGAGTGCGTGATAGCCGCGGTCAAACCACACCAGTCCCTGCGGCACGGGATGGCGAACGATCGATACGATGTCGCAAAACAGGATATCGTGAGTGCCAACGCTGACGACCTGGTTGATACGGCAGTCAAACGACGCCAGTGCATTTTCCAGACGCGGACAGCCCGTTTCTCCCGTCTGCCAGCGGGCAGCGGAGAAACGTTCTTCCATTGGCGTTTTGCCGCCAAACAGATTCGACAGTGGCTCTTGTCCGGCGCTGAGCGTATTGACGCACAGTGTGCGGTTTTCGCTGAAGGTGGGCCAGACTGACGCGCCACGGTTCAGACATACCAGCAGGGTTGGTGGTGAATCGGTCACGCTGCATACCGCGCTGGCGGTAAAGCCCGCTAAACCGGCAGGCCCGTCGGTGGTAATGATGTTGACGGCCGCCCCCAGGCAGGCCATCGCATCGCGAAAGGTTTGTTTATCGGGAGTATTCATTTTCGCTCCTTACGCCAGGCCACAGGCGTCGTCAAAACTCAGCCGGGGCAGACGCCCGTATAGTTTGCGGACATCGCCATAGCCGATGTTGATCAGCAGATTACTTTTCAGTGTCGTACCCGTGAAAAAGGCGTCATCGACTTTTTGTCGGTCAAATCCAGACATCGGCCCGGTGTCGAGCCCCAGGGCGCGGCAGGCAAAGATCAGATACCCAGCCTGCATAGCGCTGTTGCGAAAGGCGGTCTCCTCCGCAAGCGCCGGGCTTGAGGTAAACCAGCTTTTTGCGTCTCCGTGTGGAAACAACTCGGGCAGACGCTCATAAAATTCGCTGTCCCAGGCGACAATCGCCGTCACCGGGGCGCTGAGGGTTTTCTCCAGGTTCCCGCTGGAAAGCGCCGGACGCAGTTTCGCTTTTCCTTCCACACTTCGGACAAACACGATGCGCGCAGGTGAGCAGTTGGCGGAGGTCGGCCCCCATTTCATCAGGCCGTAGATCTCCCGTAGTGTCTCATCGCTGACCGGAATATCCTGCCAGCCGTTATGCGTACGAGCACCGGTGAACAGGGTTTCCAGTGCGGAAGGATTAATGGCTTCGCTCATCGCAGCTCCTTATAAAACGGGTTCATGGTTGTGCAGCAGGCGGGCCAGCCCGTTCAGCAACAGGGTATTAAAGATATCGGGTTCGGTGACGTTGCAGGCATGTCCTCCCTGGCGCATCACCACTTTTTGGCAACCGGGGATTGCGGCCTGCAACTCAGTTGAACAGACGGCAGGAACCAGCAGGTCGTCAGCGGAGCAGATAACCTGCACAGGACAGCGAATACGGGCAGCCTGACGGCTGAAATCGGCCTGTTTCAGGGCCGCCAGCCTGCGCAGCAGATTGTTTTTGCCCTGGAAATGGGCCAGCGCCAGCGACTCTTCTGCCTCCATGCGCGGTGCGCGAGCAGCCATCCAGTCCGCCGGGTAGAGAAACAGCGGCTGCGCCTCTACCCACGCCTGTGCGCCGCCCGCATGGAGCAGGCGTTCACGGATCTGAAAACAACGACGGGTATGGGCATTCAGCGTGAGCCAGCCGTTGACGCACACCAGAGCGGTAACCGCATCGGGTCTATCGAGCGCCATCTGCAGGCCAACCAGCGCGCCCAGCGCGTGGCCGACCATGCAAAAACGTTGAATGCCTGCCTCTGTGAGTGCCTGAAACAACTCGTCCGCCATGGTGTCCAGGCTGTAGCCTTCCGGGAGTGTGTCGGGGTTATTCCCCGTACCGCGCTGGTCATAACACACCACCTGGTACTCCTGCTCCAGCAGGGCAAGCTGGGGCAACCAGTAGCTGCCACTGCCGCCCAGCCCGGCAATCAGTACCACGACGGGAGCGCCAGAAAAGGGCGGCGGTGAGACGGAAATTTTCACGGCAGCCTCACTTAGCAATATGGGCAATGGTGGCGATTTCGACCAGTGCCTCCGGTTTGACCAGCCCGCACTGAATACAGAACCGCGCTGGTTTGTCGCCAGGGAAAAACTCGGCATAGATTTCGTTAATCGCGGCGTAGTTTTTCCAGTCGGTGATAAAGATGCTGTTGAATGTCACATCCTCCATCGTGCCACCTGCGGTCTCGATAACGCTTTTGATCGTCTCCAGCACGTGGCGGGTTTGCGCCTTTGGGTCGTTGGGGTAGACCACATTATTTTGCTTATCAAACGGCAGCGTGCCGGAAACATACACCACGCCATCGGCGAGTGTGCCGGGGACAAACGGGGCAATGGGGGTGCTCGTGCCCGGTGGAATGATCACGGATTTCGGCATTGTGTTTCTCCTCAGGCAATACGGGCTAATGATGGCGGGGAGAGAGCGTCGCAGAAATCAGCGACAGTGCTTACCCAGCCAAAGAAGGTTTCGATATTGAATAGCGCGGCTTTCTGGGCAAATTCCGGCCCGGCCTGGTGGGTGGCGTCTTCCAGCACCACACCGAAGTATTCAAGGAAGAAACCGTCGCGCAGGGTCGACTCCACACAGACGTTGGTGGCGATGCCGGTAAAGACCAGGTGGCGGATCCCACGGCAGCGCAGCAGGCTGTCGAGCGGGGTGTTGAAAAAACCGCTGTAGCGGGGTTTCGGCAGCACGATATCGCCAGGTTCAGGAACCAGTTCATCAACCAGTTGATAATCCCAGCCGCCTTTTGCCAGCAGCTTGCCCTGGAGATCCGGCTGTTTGCGCATGGTTTTCAGGGCGTTGGACTTGTGGAAGTTAGGAGAGCCGGGGCCACCCGCCTCCACATACTGATCGTCCCAGCCGTTCTGGAACCAGATAATCAGCATTCCCGCAGCGCGTGCGGCAGCGACAGCCGTTTTAATGTTCTCAATAACGGGTTTCGTCGCGGAGACATCAAAGCCTGCCAAATCCAGGTAACCGCCCTGGCTGGCATAGGCGTTTTGCATATCCACCACGATCAGGGCACTTTTTTGTGCCTCAAAGGTAATGGCTTCCGGGCGAGCGTCGAGCGTGGTCATTACGCGACCTCCTTCGTGACAGCAGGGATGTGTGAGCGGCACTGCATCAGCGGTTGAATGCGCTCGCCGAAGGTTTCAACACCGGTCAGAAAATCGTCAAAGGTCAACAGAACACCTTCTGCCCCTGGCACGTTAGCCACGTCGTCTAGCATTCGTGCCACACTGGCGTAAGAGCCGACCAGCGTGCCCATATTGATGTTGACTGCTGAAGTCGGGTCAGCCATCTGGCGAACGTTGGTATCGGAGCCGGAGCGGGTATCTTTCTGGCTCTGCTCGGTGAGCCAGCTCAGGGCTTCGTCATCGGCGCCATCCTTGTAGCATTCCCATTTTGCGCGCGCAGCGTCGTCGGTTTCGTCGGCGATCACCATAAACAACACGTAGGAACCCACGTCACGTCCGGTTTTGTCGGCGGCGTCTTTCATGCGTGCGGCGGTTGGCGCGAAGGCTGTCGGGGTATTAACGCCTTTTCCGAAGCAGAAGTTGAAGTCCGCGTATTTTGCAGAGAATTCCATGCCAGCATCGCTCTGTCCGGCACAGATAACCTTCATCGGCACAGAGGGCTGTGGGCTGACACGGCAATCATTCATGGTGAAGTAGTCGCCTTTGAAGTCGCTCTTGCCAGTTCCCCACAGATCGCGCAATACCTGGACGTACTCCGTCAGGTACTCATAGCGACGGGAAAAGTATTCGTCGCCCGGCCAAATCCCCATCTGGTCATATTCTGGCTTTTGCCAGCCGGTGACGAGGTTAACGCCAAAACGGCCACCTGAGATGGAGTCGATGGTTGATGCCATTCGCGCCACAATGGCCGGGGGCAGGGTGAGGGTGGCTGCTGTTGCGTAAATCTGGATGCGCGATGTCACGGCTGCCAGCCCTGCCATCAGGGTGAAGGACTCCAGATTGTGATCCCAGAATTCGGTCTTGCCGCCAAAACCGCGCAGTTTGATCATCGACAGCGCAAAATCGAAATGGTAATGCTCGGCTTTCTGCACAATCGCCTTATTCAGCTCAAAGGTTGGCATGTACTGCGGCGCGGTGGTGGAGATCAGCCAGCCGTTGTTACCAATAGGTACGAATACGCCAATTTTCATCACGAACCTCTCTTCATCTCTGTATGGGGTGAAAGTCAGACGTGGCGCTGCATCCTGCATATCCTGTTCAGCCTCGTGAACAAGGTTTTGCAAAGGAGATGCCAGTTTTGAAAATGACTGTGTTATTAATGTGTTAACGCAAAGTTGATGAAATGAAGGCTAAAAAAACGGACTAAATGGTCAAAAACATTGCACAGAAATCAGGCGTTCATGCGCGATTGAGGTGCAGGGCATGATGAAGGGAATGCAGCAAGGGAGGGTGAAAAAGGGCGGGGGAAAGTGGCAACGATCCCGGCCCTGACCGGGATCGCAGGTTAGCGTTTACCGGGGCTTCACAGGCCCGTTCACGCGTTTGTGCTCCGGCTGATCGCCCGTATCATTAAGCGCCCCCGGGAATGTCGCCAGCCACGCTTTCACCTTGAGCTTATTGGTATGCACTGCGCTTAACCCTTCTAAACAGCCCCATAGCTCGCGCGTATTCTGCGGGGTGATCACAATGCAATCCGGCATCACGCGGATTTTTACCGCGCGGCCATACGCAAACCCGGCGCGGGACAGCCACTCCCCGGACAGCGGCAGATAATTGTTCTCCATTCGCGTATACAGCTCACCGCAGGATGAACCCGTCTCATCCCTCGCGTGAACACGCCCGGAATGGGTGGGATCCCCATGCAACGTCCGTGGGTTCTTTTTGCGTACCTGCTCGCGAATTTCTTCACCATTTTCAAATACTGCATTTTCCGTTTGGGCAACAGCCCGCTCTGGCATAAAATTCTTCGCAGCCATATTCAACTCCTGTTTAGTTGTTTTGTGGTTAGCGGTATAAAGGTGCTGTTACACCTTTTTACCGCGATCTCGTTTATCTACTTTCCTGTCTAAAACTCACTGCTTGTGTTGGGTGGTTTCACTACGCCGATTATACCCTTATGGATAAATACACAGGGGTAAAATGGTCGGGGAAATAGTGAAAATGCGAGGCGGCTCGAGGAAAGGTGTGGGGGGACTTGAGGGGCTGGTTTGAGCGAGGAATGGACCTTCTCGCCCTATACGGATAGAAAGCAAAAATTGATGTTCCAACTTCCTGATAATTAGTTTTTTGCAACAATCACGACAGTAGCTTTTAATATTCTTATTACTCATTTTTCATCTTTTAATTTTAAACGCCCAGGCGTTATTCAGCGTGAACACTCCATTGTTATTACAAGCTGTCACAGAATATTAAGTTTAATATACATAATTCTACATCGTTTTTTCGCAGCTAACATTTCTAATGGTTGAATCTTAAGGTGTCCCTCCTGCCCACCCTATCCAAAACCCACACCACGTTTCCCCGCGATACAGTAAAGGCCCATCATTTAAGATACCACTCAAAACAGTAATGATAACTATTTGCATCAGTGTGCTATGTTGAACGCGCTTAAAACAAGATCTGGTTCTCATGGCGGAAGATAAGACTCATCGCGTGGGAAAACCCTGTGGCTGCGTTGAGAAGCAGCATCAATACAATTTATGGAGAGAAGATGAGAAGAATTTCAGTCTGGTCAGTGCTGTTGGCCTCAGCTATTGCGATATCAACTGCCACAACGGCATACGCCGATAGCCAATGGACAGCCGCCACCACGACCTTTCCTGGTAGCATCCGTGCCGGGTCACGGGAAGTTCCCGTCAAGCCCGGAGATAAAACGGTTATAGCCATTAAGAGCTTGCAGGCGGGCACGACCGTCACCATTCTCAATGGTGTTGAAGTCCTGACACCGAAACCACTGACCGCCGACGAGAAGGGAAACCTCAATATTCCGTTGACCGTTCCGGCCGATGCCGCAACAGGCCTTCATCCACTCACTGTTATTACGCAAAACCCCGCGAGCGTTTCGCAGGTCATGTTGAAATTGTCCCAGATTGTCCCGCCAAAAAACACGGAGGCTTTCAGGCTGCAAACAACGTCCGTCGGTGAGCGGGCTTACCAGTCGGCAGTGTCGGCTGACGGAAAACTGTTCGTGACCTCTGCACGCGGCCCGAAGGATGGTAGCCGCCTAATGAGACTGAATGCCAGAACCCTGGCTGTCGAAGCGGAGGCAACACTGCCTAAAGACAAAAAGGGTGAGCAGATTGGTGTCTTCGGCGTCGGTGTTGATAATGCCCATAATCAGGTCTGGACGACGAACACCCTTGCCGAGACGGTGACCGTCTATGACGCAAAAACGCTTTCCGTTGTGAAGGTTTTCCCGGAGGGATCGGTCTCGCATCCACGCGATGTGGTTATTGATGAAGACAACAATCGGGCCTATGTCAGCGCGGCGCTGACCGGTTTTGTCGAAGTGTATGACACCAAAACGCTGGAGCACATCGGTCAGTTGGAGTTTGTGGTGGAGCGTGGCAAAAACCTGTTTAACAGTACCGATCTTATCCTCGATAGCGCTGGCGGCAAGCTCTACGGCGTCAGCCGCGATACGCCATGGGTAGGCTGGATTGATCTCAAAACCGGCAAGAGTACGACGGTGAAAGTACCTCAGGCGCAGGGCGCAACCGACATCGCTCGCGATCCGCAGACTGGCCGTCTGTATGTCGCGTCCCAGGAGACGAACAATGTCGTGGTTCTTGATGCGGACGGTAAGGTACTTGCGGATACCTATATTGGTGCCGGGGGAGTATCTGTCGTCTGGGATCCGGTGACATCGCAGGTTTTCGCCGCCACGCGTGCAGGCGGAACCGTAGCAGTGCTGAACAAGGACGGTAAACTGGTCGCTAATATCCCGGTGGATGATACGCCAAACAACCTGACCGCCGGGCCTGATGGCGCAGTTTATCTGGTGTCTATGTATGGCTCGACCGGGGATAAAGTTCAGACAGGCTCAGTGACGAAAATCACCGCCAAAAAATAACGGCATGAGTCCGCCTGGTTAGTCGCAGGCAGGTCAGCCTGGCATTATTATTAACCCCCTGTCACCTGTGGGCCGGGGGTATGTTTTAGCATATCTGATCGGTATTCACATTTTTTTACTCGTGGCTGATTGACGTCCATAGCGAGCAATCAACACAACGTTCCAACAAATACCCCGCGTTGCAATGTCTGCTGTACCAGGCAGCCCATATGCGAGTGTCTAAGAGGCTACTTTGAGCGAGGGGCGGACGTTACTTTAATGATCAAAAGGCATGAGGCAGAGTACTCGATGTAAAGGATGGCCACGAACACATTAGCGATTCAGGTTGTTATTAATTCTGAGCATAAGTCGATAAATGCACGAAGTTTGGGTTGATTTCTGGCTGCTCTGGAAAAATAAAGGAATAGTCCATCGTTACCCGGAGAAAGATCCAGCAAGGCCGCGTCCAGAGAACCATTAGCCAGTTCACGAGAAGTGTGAAAGGTGGAGGAATAAATCAACCCTGCACCCCTCACCGCGAGGCTACGCATTAATTCTCCGTCATTCACGGTAATCAACCCACGAGGCTCAAACTTTTTATTTTCATTGTCTTCAATAAACTCCCAGCGATAAACATCCCCTTTTTCAGGACGACGAAAGCGAATGCATTCATGTTGTTCGAGGTCTTGCGTTTTTTTCGGCTTTCCATATTTTTGGAAATATTCGGGAGAACCGAATACCGCCCACCTGAATGGCGGTGAGAGTCTGATGGCAATCATGTCCTGCTCAATATATGAACCGATCATAATTCCTGCATCATAACCCTCTGAAACGAAATTCTCGTGTCGGTTACTTACCGTAATATCAATATGTATATTCGGCCATGCCTCTCTGAATGCAGGTAAAAGAGGTTCGAGAACATGAGGGAGCGCAAGGCGTTCTACAATCAGTTTCAGCGTTCCTGTTGGCAACTTTGCTGATTGCGCGACGTCTTCAAAACTCGTTGCAATTATCTGGGCTGCTGGGGTGATTTGCTAAAGAAGATGCTCGCCTGTTTCCGTTAGTGACATTCTGCGCGTCGTCCTATGGAAAAGTGGCGCTCCAAGGCGATGTTCAAGCCGTTGCAAAGCCAGACTTACAGCGCCCGGCGTTTTGCCCATATCAAGAGCTGCCTTTCTAACGCTCAAGCGCTTTGCAATGGCCAGAAACTCGTTTAAACCGTCAAAGATATCGGACTGACCCATGTAGCCTCTTGTCATATTATTTCTAAAACTTTGGAGATAACTTCATAGTAACATTAAGCAACAATGCAGAGTTATTACATCGTTTTTTTAAACACATTGTCCTTTTTTTACCGTCTGTTGGGCGCTACTTCTTTCAGTTAGAGTCGACTTACACGACCCACTGGAGAAATTACCTGTGACAATTTTGAAATTCTGTACATGCCTTTTTGCATCAGTTCTGTTCTGCGCGGTGTCTCCTCTTGCTCTTGCTCAAATCAGCGTAAAGGGAGAAAAAGTCCTTATTGTGGTATCCAGTCTGGATAAAAAAACGCCGGATCTGGTCGGGGGATTTTGGTTTCCTGAATTAACTCATCCTGTCGAAGTTTTTGATAAAGCGGGTGTGAGTTATGATATTGCAAGCCCTAAAGGTGGACTACCTCCCTTCGACGGGTTCGATCTGAAGGATCGGGCTAATCTCGATTTTTGGACGAATCCTGAGCACCGTAATAAATTAGCCAATTCTATTGCTCTGGAAAAAGTGAATCCAGAAAATTACAGCGCGATTCTGCTTGTCGGGGGACATGGTCCAATGTGGGATTTTGTTAATAACCCGCAACTGATCCATATTGTCAGAACTATGTATGAGCACAACAGCATCATCAGTGCCGTTTGCCACGGGCCTGCCGGGCTGTTGAACGTTAAGCTCAGCAATGGCGAACTGTTGATCAAAGGACGTCATCTGACCGGATTTACCGCAGAAGAAGAAGCATATCGGCACTACGATAAAATTGTTCCATTTGAGCTGGAAGCGGCGTTAGAAAAAGATGGAGCACTCTTCGAGGAGGCTCCGATTTTCGAAAATAAAGTGGTTGTCGACGGGCGATTGATTACGGGACAGAACCCGGCATCGGCTAAAGCACTGGGCGAGGCTGTGGTAAATGCTCTACAAAAGAAAGTCTGATTAGCGTTTACAGTTTGCGTCAGGAGCGTTTTCCTGACGCATAACTATCTTTCAGGTCCGTGATAATTCTTTTTTGGTATGCCTCCGAATAATCTACAAAATGTCCGCTCCTGGCACATACCCGCCATTCCGGTCCCCCTCAACCGACCCACTAAAACCCCCAGTCAACCCCAGATATGACTCCTGCCTCCGTTTTCAATCATTTCCCCCCTACAACCCATCTCACACCACAACACATTCCCCTCATCAATTTTGCACAGCCCCTGCGCTACAGAATGTCGAGAGAAAGCAGGGGTTTTGCTATGCTGATGGCTAAGCAAAATAAGGAGAGCGGGTATGACACAAGGTGCAGTGAAAACAGCGGGTAAACGGTCCCAGGCGGTGAGCGCCAAGAAAAAGGCCATCCTGGGAGCGGCGCTGGACACCTTTTCGCAGTTTGGTATTCATGGCACTCGCCTTGAACAGGTGGCGGAGCAGGCTGGGGTATCAAAGACCAACTTGCTGTATTACTACCCGTCTAAAGAGGCGCTCTACGTTGCGGTGCTGCAACAGATTCTGGACATCTGGCTCGCCCCGCTTAAGGCGTTTCGCGAAGAGTTCACCCCGCTGGTGGCGATAAAAGAGTACATCCGCCTCAAGCTTGAGGTATCGCGTGATTACCCGCAGGCATCGCGATTATTCTGTCTGGAGATGTTGCAGGGAGCGCCGTTGCTGAAGGCCGAGCTGACGGGAGACTTAAAACAGCTGGTTGCCGATAAATCCGCCATTATTGCCGGATGGGTTGCCAACGGGAAACTTGCACCGGTCGATCCGCATCATCTGATCTTCATGATCTGGGCCTCAACCCAGCATTATGCTGATTTTGCGGCCCAGGTTGAGGCTGTCACGGGCAAAACGTTGCAGGACGAAGCCTTTTTCCAGAATACCCTGGAAAACGTACAGCGGATGATTATTGAAGGGATCCGTGTGCGTTAGTTTGCCGGGGGAAGAGGGCAACTTAAATCGCCTTCTTCACACTGCATCAGTGAGGCGAGAAACGCTTCGCGCTCGACCGTTTTTTCCGCCAGGCACTGGTTAACGATCATCGGTTGAACGCTGCCGCCTTCCGTGCCTGAGCCGATAAACGCGCAATCGGCATCACGTAGGGTGATCCACGCCTGTTGTGCTTTTTTCAGCAGATCCCGCTGTGGTGCAGCGGCACGCTTTAACGCGGCCTGCCAGGTCTGGTTTAGCTTTTTATCGGCTGCCTGATATTGCTGTGCTGTACAGGTGTTCAGTTCCAGTTGCGTGCTGGCGTTGGCACACTCGTCTGCCAGCGCACTGGTGCTCAGCAGCAATGCCGCGCCTGCGATAAGAAATCGTTTCATAAACTCCCCGAATAAAAAAAGCTCCGTCTCCGGAGCCTTATTAGCACAGCGTTAGCCGATTGTCATCAGGCTGGCGTTCCCCCCAGCGGCGGCAGTATTGACGCTGAGCGAGCGTTCGATATAGAGGCGCTCCAGCAGGAGATTGGTTTCTCCCCGGGCAAAGCCCTGCACCGAGACAATCGCTCCGCTGCGTGCCGCGACCTGCTCGCACAGCGCACGAAGCTGGTCAGAATCCCCGTGGTAGATCACCGCATCAAACGGTTGGGTGAACAGGACATCTGATTGGGCAAAGTGAATGCGCGACGCGACCTCTTTGGGCAACTGTTTCGCCAGATCGCGGTGCAGACCCTCTTCCGGCCACAAGACTTCGCACCCCGTCGCGACCGCCGCAGCCAGTTGAACCAGAGCATCCTGTTCGTTATCTGCAACACACAACACCCGCTCGCGCGGCATTAATGTCCAGGTGTTGCGTTCTCCGGTTGGGCCTGGCAGCAGGCGTTGTGTCCCGGCTTGCGCGAGCTCACCAAACTGCTGACACAGGGTGCGCAGTTCCGGGCGTTTATCTGCCCATGTGATGAGTGCATCCAGCGGCTGCGTGAGGATTGCCTTGAGCTGAGCATCCACCGGATGTTCTGCGTCCTGGCGTGCGAGGGTGATGCTGAGCGCATTTTCCGGGCGATGAGCCAGCAAACGGTAGAGGTAAAGTGGACCACCGGCTTTCGGACCTGTGCCCGATAAACCTTCTCCTCCGAAAGGCTGTACGCCAACCACTGCGCCCACCATGTTACGGTTGACGTACAGGTTACCGACGTTGGCGCTACCGGTTACCTGGGCGATGGTTTCGTCTATACGGGTATGTACTCCCAGCGTTAAGCCGTAACCTGACGCATTAATCTGCTCGATCAACTGATCCAGATTATTGCGGTTGTAACGCACTACGTGCAGAACCGGGCCAAAGATCTCTTTTTTCAGTTCATCAAAACTCGCCAGTTCAATCAGCGTGGGCGGAACAAAGGTTCCGGCTTGCCACTCACGGGCATCTTCGCTGTTCTCACGGATGGCCTGGAATACCGGACGGCCTTTGGCACGCATGGCCTGAATGTGGTTCTCGATATTGCCTTTGGCTTCTGCGTCGATGACCGGGCCGATATCGGTGGTGAGCCGCCCTGGGTTACCCATGCGGCATTCTGCCATTGCACCACGCAGCATCTTCAGCGTGTGGTCGGCAACATCATCCTGTATGCACAGCACACGCAGGGCAGAGCAACGTTGTCCCGCACTGTCAAAAGCGGAAGCCAGTACGTCGACGACGACCTGTTCGGTCAGGGCCGATGAGTCGACAATCATGGCGTTCATCCCGCCCGTTTCGGCAACCAGCGGCGTTGGACGACCCTGCGGATCCAGGCGAGTGGCAATGTTGCGTTGCAGAAGCGTGGCGACTTCGGTCGAGCCCGTAAACATGACGCCGCGCACGCGGTTATCGGCCGTCAGCTTCGCGCCGACCGTTTCACCCCGGCCTGGCAGCAACTGCACCACGCCTGCCGGTACACCCGCTTCAAGGAGAATGTTGATCCCCTGGGCGGCAATCAGCGGAGTCTGTTCCGCCGGTTTTGCCAGCACACTGTTACCTGCGGCAAGTGCGGCAGCGATTTGTCCGGTAAAGATCGCCAGCGGGAAGTTCCACGGGCTAATACAGACCACCGGGCCAAGCGGGCGGTGGGTTTCATTGTCGAAATCATCACGAACCTGACCGGCGTAGTAATGCAGGAAGTCGACCGCTTCGCGCACTTCGGCAATCGCGTTGCTGAAGGTTTTACCGGCTTCACGTACCAGAATGCCAATCAGCTGCTGCATCTGATCTTCCATCAACACGGCAGCCCGCTCCAGAATGGCGGCACGCTCTTGTGGCGGGGTCGCGAACCAGATCGGCGCATTGTTCACTGCGCTGTTAAGGGCCAGATCCACTTCCTGCTCCGTCGCTTCGCGTACGTAACCGACGGTGTCTTTTGGCTCGGCCGGGTTAATCACCGGCTGCATTTCCCCGTCAGCTACCGGCTCTTCAAGGATCGGTTTGGCCTGCCATTTTTGCAGGGCGCTGTTAAGCAGGGCGGAAGAGAGCGATGCCAGGCGGTGTTCGTTCGCCAGATCCAGGCCTGCGGAGTTCACGCGACCTTTACCATACAGCTCGCGCGGCAGGGCAATCTTCGGATGCGGCAGACCAATCTGGCCTTCCTGAGCGGCCATTTTCTCAACAGCCTGTACCGGATCGGCAACCAGTTCGTCGAGCGGCAACGAGGTATCGGCAATTCGGTTAACGAAGGAGGTGTTCGCCCCGTTCTCCAGCAGACGGCGAACCAGATAGGCCAGCAGCGTTTCGTGTGTGCCGACAGGGGCATAAATACGGCATGGGCGGTTCAGTTTTCCGTCCGCCACTTTCCCGGTGACCTGTTCATACAGCGGTTCACCCATGCCATGCAGACACTGGAATTCGTATTGCCCTGGGTAGTAGTTTTGCCCGGCCAGGCTGTAGATGGCTGCCAGCGTGTGGGCGTTGTGTGTTGCGAACTGCGGGTATATCAGGTTCGGTACGCCGAGCAGTTTCTTCGCACAGGCAAGGTAAGAGACATCGGTGTACACCTTACGGGTATAGACCGGATAGCCTTCCAGACCGTCCATCTGTGCGCGTTTGATTTCGCTATCCCAGTACGCCCCTTTCACCAGACGGATCATCAGGCGACGGCGGCTGCGGGTGGCGAGGTCAATCAGGTAGTCAATGACAAACGGGCAGCGTTTCTGGTAAGCCTGAATGACAAAGCCAATCCCGTTCCAGCCTGCCAGTTCGGGTTCGAAACAGAGTTTTTCCAGCAGGTCGAGGGAGATCTCCAGGCGGTCAGCTTCTTCCGCATCAATGTTGATCCCGATATCGTACTGACGCGCCAGCAGGGTCAGGGATTTCAGGCGTGGGTAAAGCTCTTCCATCACGCGGTCATACTGGGCACGACTGTAGCGTGGGTGCAGGGCGGAGAGCTTAATGGAGATGCCCGGACCTTCATAAATACCGCGTCCATTAGAGGCTTTACCGATGGCGTGGATCGCCTGCTGGTAGGACACCATGTACGCTTGTGCGTCGGCAGCGGTCAGCGCCGCTTCGCCCAGCATATCGTAGGAGTAACGGAAACCTTTATCTTCCAGTTTACGGGCGTTGGCCAGCGCTTCGGCGATGGTCTCCCCGGTGACGAACTGCTCGCCCATCAGACGCATCGCCATATCCACACCCTTGCGGATCAGCGGCTCGCCGCTTTTACCGATAATGCGGTTCAGTGAGCGGGAGAGATTGGCTTCGTTATGGGTTGAAACGAGCTTGCCGGTAAACAGCAGTCCCCAGGTGGCGGCGTTAACAAACAGCGACGGGCTGCGGCCAATGTGTGAGTGCCAGTTACCGTTGCTGATTTTGTCGCGGATCAGGGCGTCGCGGGTGGCTTTGTCAGGAATACGCAACAGCGCTTCTGCCAGACACATAAGGGCAACCCCTTCCTGTGAGGAGAGAGAAAATTCCTGTAGCAGGCCCTGCACCATGCCAGCACGACCGGTGGCGGATTTCTGGTTACGCAGTTTGTCAGCGAGCTGGTACGCCAGGTTGTGTGCTTGCGCGGCGATGGTTTCAGGCAGGCGGGCCTGTTCCAGCAGCATGGGGACGGCGTCGGTTTCCGCGCGGCGGTATGCGCCGGTGATCGCCGCCCGGCTCACGGACTGGGGCAGGATCTGCTCGGCAAATTCCAGGAAGGGCTGGTGGTTTTCTTCTGTATTGCTGGTGGCATCATCACTTTCGTTTGCCGCGCCCGCCAGCAGGGCGGGTAACTCCGGCAGGCCGTCTTCGCTTTCCAGCCTTTCGAGATAATTGAAAATCGCCTGCTTAATTAACCAGTGTGGTGTGCGGTCAATACGGGTCGCTGCGGTTTTAATTCTTTCGCGTGTTGCGTCATCCAGCTTAACCCCCATGGTGGTCATGCCCATGCCAAAACTCCTGTTGTTCGGTATTGATGTTCTGTCGATAGCGTGAAATATCCACCATGTTGCAACTTTGTGCAACCGTGTTAAATGTGACATGGTTTGCAAGCTGGAAAATGAATGGATTGTTAATAGACGGTTAGCTGGAAAAATTAGCTGGCATGTGCCTTCAAAGCCTGTTTTTATGCGGGAGTTAACACTTTTAAAAGGTGCAACCCGTAAAAGCGTGAGCGAGTGCAACCTATAGGAAAGACCTATAAAACCAGGGATGAATTTGATGTAAATGCAGTGTTAAATCGTTTGTCAGCGGGATGCGTATACGGCAGGATAGCGCGCCCAACAGAAGCTCATATACCCTGAAGCATGACGGGTAGACACACATCACCACGTTCCGGTGATGACATAACAAGGCAGCCCGGATGGTTGTCGCACGACAATTTTGGAGAGTTTGAATGGCAATTAGCACACCGATGCTGGTGACATTTCTCGTTTATATCTTTGGCATGATCCTGATAGGGTTTTTGGCATGGCGGTCGACGAAGAACTTCGATGACTATATTTTGGGTGGCCGCAGTTTAGGCCCGATGGTGACCGCACTTTCTGCGGGTGCATCCGACATGAGCGGGTGGCTGCTGATGGGGTTACCAGGGGCGATTTTCATCTCAGGTATTTCAGAAAGCTGGATCGCCATTGGTTTGACGCTGGGGGCGTGGATCAACTGGAAACTGGTGGCAGGGCGCCTGCGTGTGCACACCGAAGCTAACAATAATGCCCTGACGCTGCCGGATTATTTCACCGGCCGTTTTGAAGATAAGAGCCGTATTCTGCGCATTATCTCTGCTGTGGTTATTCTGGTGTTCTTCACTATCTATTGTGCCTCCGGCATTGTGGCCGGTGCGCGTCTGTTCGAAAGTACCTTTGGTATGAGCTACGAAACGGCGCTATGGGCCGGAGCGGCCGCAACGATCCTCTATACTTTTGTGGGCGGCTTCCTGGCCGTTAGCTGGACCGATACCGTTCAGGCAAGTCTGATGATTTTTGCGCTGATCCTGACGCCAGTGATCGTGATTATTACCGTGGGTGGCTTTGGCGATTCGCTGGAAGTGATCAAGCAAAAGAGCATCGAAAACGTTGATATGCTGAAAGGCCTGAACTTTGTCGCCATCGTTTCCCTGATGGGCTGGGGCCTGGGCTACTTCGGTCAGCCGCATATCCTGGCACGCTTTATGGCGGCAGATTCCCACCACACCATCGTTCACGCGCGTCGTATCAGTATGACCTGGATGATCCTCTGCCTGGCAGGGGCGTGTGCGGTAGGCTTCTTCGGTATTGCCTACTTCAATAACAACCCGGCACAGGCAGGCGCGGTGAACCAGAACGCCGAGCGCGTGTTCATCGAGCTGGCGCAAATCCTGTTCAACCCGTGGATTGCCGGTATTCTGCTGTCGGCGATTCTGGCGGCAGTGATGTCAACCCTGAGCTGTCAGTTGCTGGTCTGCTCCAGTGCGATTACGGAAGACCTGTACAAGGCGTTCCTGCGTAAAGGGGCAAGCCAGACCGAGCTGGTGTGGGTAGGGCGTTTCATGGTGCTGGTGGTGGCGCTGATCTCTATCGCGCTGGCGGCAAACCCTGAAAACCGTGTTCTCGGCCTGGTGAGCTATGCCTGGGCGGGCTTCGGTGCGGCGTTTGGCCCTGTAGTGCTCTTCTCTGTGCTGTGGTCGCGTATGACGCGAAATGGTGCACTCGCCGGGATGATCATTGGCGCGGTAACGGTTATCGTCTGGAAACAGTTCGCGTGGCTGGGGCTGTATGAAATCATCCCAGGCTTTATCTTCGGCAGCGTCGGTATTGTGGTGTTCAGCCTGCTGGGCAAAGCGCCATCAGCGGCAATGCAAAAACGCTTTGCTGAAGCGGATGCGCATTACCACTCTGCACCTCCGTCTAAACTGCAGCCTGAGTAATTCCTCTTCTTACTCTGACCCTCTCCCTTTGGGAGAGGGAACAAACCCCTCTTGCTAAATTCCGCAATTTACGTTGATATCGCTGTGCTTATAACAATGAGGATAGCGAATAATGACAATCAAAACAGGGCTTATGGCGGCTGCACTTTTGATGCTGGCTGGCTGCAATGCACCATCGCAACATGCTGCGGTTGATACCTGCAAAGCGGACAACCAGATGCAGCAAACCACGCTCTATTTCGGGCTGAGCCGCCCGGCAGGGAAAGACATTACGGGTCAGGAATGGCAGCAGTTTGTTGACCAGGATGTGACGCCGCGTTTTCGTGATGGTTTAACGGTGTTTGATGCACGCGGTCAATGGCTGGGTAACGACGGAAAAGTGGCTCGTGAGCAGAGTAAGGCGCTGATGCTGATCCACGGCAAAGACGCGCAGAGTGAGAAGAGTATTGAGGCATTGCGTGGGATCTATAAATCACGCTTTGCGCAGGAGTCGGTGATGCGTGTCGATCAACCGGTGTGTGTACAGTTCTGATAAAACTCGCCGGGTGGCCTGGCGCTTACCCGGCTTGTCAAACCGGCAGGCCCGCGCAAGCGCCAGGCCGCCGGGCATAAATTACAGCACTAAACCGGCAAAGCTCGCGGACAGCAGACTGACCAGCGTTGCGCCATACACCAGACGCAGACCGAAGCGAGAGACCATGTTCCCTTGTTTTTCGTTCAGGCCTTTAATGGCGCCAGCCACAATACCGATTGACGCAAAGTTAGCGAAAGAGACCAGGAATACAGAGAGAATACCCAGACCACGTGGTGTCATCTGACTGGCAATTTTTTGCAGTTCAATCATCGCCACAAATTCATTTGCCACCAGCTTGGTTGCCATAATACTGCCTGCATTTAACGCATCGCTCAGTGGAATACCGATAAGCCACGCCAGAGGATAAAACACATAGCCCAGGATCTGCTGGAAGCTCATGCCAAATACGCTGGAGAAGAGGGCGTTGATGGCACTAATAAGGGCAATAAAGCCAATCAGCATCGCCAGAATAATCATCGCTACTTTAAAGCCGGCCAAAATATACTCGCCCAGCATCTCAAAGAAACTCTGCGACTCGTGCAGTTTTTCCAGATGAATATCCGGCTCGCCTTCCGGACGCGCCGGGTTAATGACAGACAGAATAATAAAGGTACTGAACATGTTCAGAATGAGCGCAGCAACGACAAATTTTGCATCGAGCATCGTCATGTAGGCTCCGACAATCGACAAGGATACGGTCGACATTGCGGTAGCTGCCATGGTGAACAGGCGACGGGAGGAGAGATCGCCCAGTACGCCTTTGTAGGCAATGAAGTTTTCTGATTGCCCTAAAATAAGCGAACTCACCGCGTTAAAGGACTCCAGTTTACCCATCCCATTCAGTTTCGACAGCAGCGTGCCGATGACCCGGATAAAGATCGGTAAAATCCGCCAGTGCTGAAGGATACCAATCAGGGCAGAAATAAAAATAATGGGGCAAAGTACGCCAAGGAATATGAATGCCAGCCCTTTTTCACCCATGCCACCAAAGACAAAATTGGTCCCTTCCGAGGCGAATTTAAGCAGTGATTCAAAGAAGCCGGAGACATATTTAATAATGAATAACCCGCTTTCGGCATGCAGGAAAAAGAATGCCAGCGCAATTTCAATAACAATAAGCTGTAAAACGAAGCGAATACGAATTTTTCGGCGGTCAAAACTCACCAGCCAGGCAAGCGCAAGAATAATGACCAGCGCCAGCAGGAAATGGACAAAGTTATACATGATGAATGTTCAGTTGGTTTGCGAGCCGCATATTTAGCCACAGCTGTGATTAACCGTAAATGGGCATTTGGGTTATAAGTTATAAATACAACGATAACGGGTGAAACTATTAATCAGCGAGTGATTTACATCTCGTCATCAAAACACCACACATTTCACTTGTGTTTCTGTGTGGCGTAATGATAATCACTATCACATGAATTTACTTTTCTTTGCATCAGTTGACTGCGATTAACAATTAAGGTGTCGGCATGTTTGTTCCATTTCTCATTATGTTGCGTGAAGGCCTTGAAGCGGCTCTCATCGTCAGCCTTATCGCCAGTTACCTGAAACGCACTCAGCGAGGACGCTGGATTGGGGTGATGTGGATTGGGGTGATCCTCGCCGCTGCCCTGTGTCTTGGGCTGGGGATCCTGATCAACGAAACCACCGGTGAATTCCCGCAAAAAGAGCAAGAGCTGTTTGAAGGCATTGTTGCGGTGATTGCGGTGGTCATCCTGACCTGGATGGTGTTCTGGATGCGTAAAGTGTCCCGCAATGTGAAGGTTCAACTGGAGCAGGCCGTTGATAATGCCCTGCAAAAAAGCAACAACCACGGCTGGGCATTGATCATGATGGTCTTTTTTGCTGTGGCGCGCGAAGGCCTGGAATCGGTCTTTTTCCTGTTAGCTGCTTTCCAGCAAGATGTGGGTATTTGGCCGCCGCTTGGCGCAATGCTGGGGCTGGCAACGGCCGTGGTATTAGGATTCTTGCTCTATTGGGGCGGTATTCGTCTTAACCTGGGCGCATTCTTCAAGTGGACAAGTCTGTTTATTCTGCTGGTTGCTGCAGGCCTGGCGGCAGGAGCTATTCGCGCCTTCCATGAGGCGGGTCTGTGGAACCACTTCCAGGATGTTGCGTTCGATCTCAGTAACGTTCTCACCACCCATTCTCTGACCGGGACGCTGCTCGAAGGTATTTTCGGGTATCAGGAAACGCCGAGCGTCAGCGAAGTGGCGATGTATTTCATCTATCTCATTCCGGCGCTGGTGCTGTTCTTTATGCCATCACGCCCCAGCACTCAGCCGTCGCGTACTGCGCCCTGAAGTGCTACGTCGTTACAACATACTTAAGAAAGGGAAGGGTCATGGCAATTCATTTTCGTCGTAGTGCGTTACAGGTTGGTGTGGCAGCGCTGTTTGCGTCTGCTTTCTCAGCAGGCGCGGCAGATATTCCGCAGGTTAAAGTTACCGTGAATGACAAACAGTGTGAGCCGATGACTGTCACGGTCAACAGCGGTAAAACGCAGTTTATTATTCAGAACCATAGCCAGAAGGCGCTGGAATGGGAAATCCTCAAAGGCGTAATGGTGGTGGAGGAGCGTGAAAATATCGCGCCTGGCTTTACCCAGAAAATGACGGCCAACCTGCAGCCGGGTGAATACGACATGACCTGTGGTCTGCTGACCAACCCGAAAGGCAAGCTGATTGTGAAGGGCGAAGCGACAGCCGATGCAGCCAAAAGTGAAGCCTTGCTGAGCCTGGGCGGAGCGATTACGGCGTATAAAGCCTATGTCACGAAAGAGACTGCTGACCTTGTGACCGGGACGAAAGCCTTTACCGACGCGGTGAAAGCTGGTGATATCGAAAAAGCGAAAGCCCTGTATGCGCCAACTCGCCAGCACTACGAGCGCATTGAACCGATTGCAGAACTGTTCTCTGACCTGGATGGCAGCATCGACGCCCGTGAAGATGACTACGAGCAGAAAGCGGCTGATCCTAAATTCACCGGTTTCCACCGTCTGGAAAAAGCCCTGTTTGGCGACAACTCCACCAAAGGGATGGAGAAGTATGCTGAGCAACTGAATACTGACGTGCTGGAACTGCAAAAACGCATCAGCGAACTGGCCTTCCCACCGTCAAAAGTGGTGGGTGGTGCGGCGGGGCTGATTGAAGAAGTGGCAGCCAGCAAAATCAGCGGTGAAGAAGATCGCTACAGCCATACCGACCTGTGGGACTTCCAGGCAAACGTGGAAGGCGCGCAGAAAATTGTCGACCTGCTGCGTCCTCAGTTGCAGAAAGATAACAGCGAACTGCTGGCTAAAGTGGATGCGAACTTCAAGAAAGTGAACACCATTCTGGCGAAATACCGTACCAAAGACGGTTATGAAACCTATGACAAGCTGACCGATGCCGACCGTAATGCGCTGAAAGGCCCAATTACGACCCTGGCGGAAGATCTGGCTCAGTTGCGCGGCGTTCTGGGTCTGGACTAAGTACGATGAGCAAGAATGATGAATACGACGTTGCTGAACCCTCACGACGTCGGTTGCTGAAAGGGGTAGGGGCGCTTGGCGGCGCGCTTGCTCTGGCTGGCGGTTGCCCGGTGGCACATGCGGCAAAACCGCAAAGTGCCCCAGGCACACTTTCGCCTAACGACCGTATGGAAACGCAGCCTTTTTATGGCGAACACCAGTCAGGTATTTTGACGCCGCAGCAGGCGGCGATGATGCTGGTGGCTTTCGATTCTCTGGCGAGTGATAAAGCGGATCTGGAACGTCTGTTCCGTTTGCTGACGAAACGCATTGCCTTTCTTACGGCAGGCGGCCCTGCACCGGATACGCCTAACCCGCGTTTGCCGCCGATGGACTCTGGTATTCTGGGGCCGTTTATTGCTCCTGATAACCTGACCATCACTGTTTCTGTTGGGGAGTCATTGTTTGATGCGCGTTACGGCCTGGCGAAACAGAAGCCGAAAGCGCTGCAAAAAATGACGCGTTTCCCGAATGATTCGCTGGATGCTGCCCTGTGTCACGGCGATCTGTTGCTGCAGATCTGTGCTAATACCCAGGACACGGTGATCCACGCTCTGCGCGATATCATCAAGCACACGCCGGATCTCCTGAGCGTACGCTGGAAGCGGGAAGGTTTTATCTCTGACCATGCAGCCCGCAGTAAGGGCAAAGAGACGCCGGTTAACCTGCTGGGCTTTAAAGACGGCACGGCGAACCCGGACAGCACGGATTCGGCCTTAATGAAAGAGGTGGTGTGGGTGACGGCCAACCAGGGTGAACCTGCGTGGGCCGTGGGCGGCAGCTACCAGGCTGTGCGTATCATTCAGTTCCACGTCGAGTTCTGGGACAGGACGCCGCTTAAAGAGCAGCAGACTATCTTTGGTCGTGACAAGCAAAGTGGTGCGCCGCTCGGCATGAAAAACGAGCACGATGTACCTGACTATGCGCGCGATCCTGAAGGGGACACCATTGCCCTGGACAGCCATATTCGGCTGGCGAACCCGCGCACGAAGGAGACGCAGTCGAACCTGATGATGCGCCGCGGGTATAGTTACTCGCTTGGTGTGACTAACTCCGGGCAACTGGATATGGGCTTGCTGTTTGTCTGCTATCAGCACGATCTGGAGAAGGGCTTTTTAACTGTGCAGAAGCGGTTAAATGGCGAAGCGCTGGAAGAGTATATTAAGCCGATTGGCGGTGGTTATTTCTTTGCCTTGCCAGGGCCTCACGATCAAAAAGTGTATCTTGCACAAGGGCTTATCGAAGCCTGAGACCTATCCCGCTCGCCCGAGCGGGATATTATTTTTTCGTATGACTATCCCACTGTTATATTTCTGTAATATCCCTGTAAGAGACTGATTACGCTGTAGGGACAGTCTGTAAGTTGCATCAAGGTAAAATAAATGTTGCATTTATGATAATCCTTGGTGTACTTAATATAAGACAGCGGTAGTTCCCGGCAGTGATACTGAATCACTATGGAGATCGCGAATGGTTGCGTCCTGTACTGGACAAGGTAAACACAACAACCGCAGCACCCGGCGCGGAGGCTCAGACTCCGGCAGCGATTTCTTCACCACAAAATTCTCCCCTCCCACAAAACATCATCATTCTACCGACGTGCAAAATGGTGCGCGTAGCCGTTCTGTATCGTCATCCGGAAATACAAGCAATGGCTTACAAGGAAGCCAACCCTCAGATGTTCGTGCGCATAATCGTGCCGTGACAGGCGCGTGTGATGAATACCAACAACTCAAGGTGCTATCCATGGGAAGACAGAAAGCAGTGATCAAAGCTCGTCGTGAAGCAAAACGTGTGCTGAGACGGGATTCACGCAGCCATAAACAGCGTGAAGAAGAATCGGTCACCTCGCTTGTGCAGATGAGTGGCGTAGAAGCAATTGGCATGGCGCGGGACAGCCGTGATAATTCACCAATTGTGGCGCGCAATGACGCTCAGGCGCACTACCTGAATGCTATCGAGAGTAAACAGCTGATCTTTGCAACCGGCGAAGCCGGATGCGGGAAAACCTGGATTAGTGCAGCCAAAGCGGCGGAGGCTCTGATCCATAAGGACGTGGACAGGATTATTGTCACTCGTCCGGTACTGCAAGCTGATGAAGATCTCGGCTTCTTGCCCGGAGACATATCGGAGAAGTTTGCCCCGTATTTCAGACCGGTTTACGACGTACTGGTGAAACGACTGGGTGCTTCTTTTATGCAGTACTGCCTGCGACCAGAGATTGGCAAGGTGGAAATCGCGCCGTTCGCCTATATGCGCGGACGTACATTTGAAAATGCGGTCGTTATTCTTGACGAGGCTCAGAACGTGACCGCTGCGCAAATGAAGATGTTTTTAACGCGCCTCGGGGAAAACGTGACGGTTATCGTCAATGGCGATATTACTCAATGCGACCTGCCGTCCGGTGTGAAATCTGGACTGAGCGATGCAATGTCACGTTTTGTTGAAGACGATATGGTGGGTGTGGTGCGTTTCACTAAAGATGACTGCGTCCGTTCGGCGCTGTGCCAACGCACGCTGAACGCGTACTACTGAGTATGCTGTTGTGTTCAAGGCCCGGGAAACCGGGCTTTGTTTTTGGGCAATTCAATTCGTGTGCAGTAAGGATCTTTTTTGCCTTCCTTGATTTTTGTGAGGTTTAGGGGGGGGCTTGAATAAAATGAAGCAAAGTAGATGATTTAATAGAGTTTCTGACACACATTCAGTGCGGTCACTGTGACACTTACTACGACATTAGAGGAATTATTCTTGATTTAAATGTTTTTTTGATAAAAATTGTATTCATAATATATCGATCACTTTATACAATAATTTAAGGTTTTTATTTATATTAATTAGGCATTTTTATGACCTCTATATTATAAAATCCAGATTGATGTAAAAAATTTTCTATATCGTGAATTAATTGTTTATTGTGTTTTCCTAGCACAATTCGTTTGATATGAGCAAATGGATAGCAGTTTGACATGATTAACTCATGTTTTTTCTGAAATGGCAGTGGCCATGTTTCTTTCTCCAATGGGTTAAGATGCAGGGGGATGTATTTCCTGCTATTAACTTTTAAATCATCTATATTGTAAAAAAATTTATTAAAATAAAAGGTGAGGTCCTGTGAGGTTCCTGTATGTGACAAGCTGAATAAGAACCGTGTCTCTTCTTCTTTAGCATAATCAGTTTCAGAAATCAGTTTAAAACTTGATGATAAGTTGAAGATGATCAGTTGTATCCAGGTAGCGCAGTTTTGATCTTTATGTTTTTCTTTTTTGAATTGCTCAAGTTCTGCTTTCAACAATTCATTATAACTGTTAAAGCTGTAATGAATTGGACGTAATGGTAAATTGTTAATATACCCTGTAAGGTAAGGGACTATAGTATCTCTGGTATCCCAGGAAATCACCTGTGGGTGAAAATCATCGTTATATGGTGATATATTTTCTTCCATTTCATTTTTACTGAATTCAATAGCCACACCAGTATTATTATTCGCATAGTTATCCCAAAGATATTCATTTTCAATATTACGACAAAGTGAAAGTATATAGAAATAAAAAACGTCTTGCAAAATGGCATCTGTTTTATTTATTTTTTCAATTTCTTTAAGAATGTTTTTCTTTGCAACGGTGAACGAATTAATTAATGTGTCATTATTTTCTATTGAAGATATTATATCGTCGACAACTAAGATTGATGCTTCAAGGCCGGCTATGACTTCCTGTGTATCTTTCATGCTAAACGCATTAAACATGAAGATTTTTTTTGATTTGATAATGCTAACAAAATTATCATAGGTAGTGAAATGATACAGGCTATCGTTTTCCATTTCTATGTCCTTTTAATCAATCCATCTGAGTTTGTAAAATACGTGGTTTTTATGTTTTTGCACAATACATTTCTGAGGACTCTGAAAAGGCAAAGCAAATTTGCGTTAAGGCACAATTGAAAGCCACTTTTCAAGTGAAAAAATAAACCATCTACAATACAAAAAAACCGATGCAACGTTATATTTTAATTATGTTGAGAAATCTGTCAATGAATAGAAAGCACAGTTTCGTCACCAATTACCGCCCCCGGCCGGGGCTTCTCATCCCCCCGCAGGTGTGCAACATGCGAAAAAAAAGCCCGTACTTGCGTACGAGCTCTTTCTCAAATATGGCGGTGAGGGGGGGATTGACTCGCTTCGCTCGCC
>NZ_WLVC01000080.1:0-7025 GCF_016859735.1 Lelliottia sp. RWM.1
GTGGCTCAACCTGCGAAAAGAAACGAGTTGCTACGTAAGTCCGAGAACATGCTTTCCATGGTCTCTGAGCTCGCCTTTGGGACCGACATATCGGTAGAGAGTGACGCGCTCGATGCCGAGTTCCTTGCAGAGATCGGAAACTGAAGTATCGCGCTGGGCCATGGCGGCTTGCGCGAGACGCACCTGAGCTTTGGTGAGCGCGAATTTTCGTCCGCCCTTGCGACCGCGCGCTCTCGCGGAGGCGAGACCCGCCATGGTGCGCTCTCGGATCAGATCCCGCTCGAACTCGGCCAAGGTGGCGAAGATTCCGAACACCATGCGACCGGACGCAGTCGTGGTGTCGATCTGAGCGCCCTTTCCAGTCAGAACCCGCAGGCCGATCTTGCGGTCTGACAGCTCCTTCACCGTGTTGACCAGATGGGCAAGCGATCGTCCGAGGCGATCGAGCTTCCAGACCACCAGCACATCGCCGTCACGCAATGACTTGAGGCAGGCAGTCAAGCCAGGGCGATCATCACGACCGCCGGAAGCAAGATCATCATAGATATTGTCCCGTTCGACACCTGCGGCGCGCAAGGCGTCGTGCTGCAGGTCGAGAGACTGCGAGCCATCGGCTTTGGAGACGCGGGCATATCCGATCAGCATGTATCACAAACGTTGGTTTGAGGCGGCGCTTCGGCCACGATTGCATTGACCTCTGGAAATGTATCTCAACCAGCTTCATAAACAAAGCGTCTTGAACGCTATCAGATTTTGAAAAAGGAACATGTATGCCGCGTCGCGTCACTCTAACCGATCGGCAGAAAGACGCGCTGTTGCGCTTGCCGACTTCACAGACGGATTTGCTCAAGCACTATACGCTGAGTGATGAAGACTTTGGGCATATCAGGCTGCGTCGGCGCGCTCACAACAGGTTCGGCTTCGCCCTGCAATTGTGTGTCCTGCGCTATCCCGGCCGGGTGCTGGCTCCAGGCGAACTGATCCCTGCAGAGGTCATCGAATTTATCGGAGCGCAGCTTGGCCTGGGTGCCGACGATCTCGTAGACTATGCTGCCCGCGAGGAAACACGGCACGAGCATCTTGCCGAGTTACGGGGGCTCTACGGCTTCCGCACCTTCTCCGGACGTGGTGCGAGCGAGCTGAAGGAATGGTTGTTCCGAGAAGCCGAGATGGCGGTGTCGAACGAGGATATCGCCCGTCGCTTCGTAGCCGAGTGCCGACGCACCCGCACTGTCCTTCCCGCGACATCCACGATCGAGCGGCTTTGTGCCGCGGCTCTCGTCGATGCCGAGCGACGCATCGAGACGAGGATCGCCAGTCGGCTGCCTATGTCGATCCGAGAACAGTTGCTGGCATTGCTCGAGGAGACGGCTGATGATCGGGTGACCCGTTTTGTGTGGCTGCGCCAGTTCGAGCCTGGCTCGAACTCTTCGTCGGCCAACCGGCTGCTCGACCGGCTCGAATATCTGCAACGCGTCGATCTCCCCGAGGATCTGCTTGCCGGCGTTCCTGCCCATCGGGTGACTCGTCTGCGCAGGCAGGGTGAACGGTATTATGCCGACGGCATGCGCGATCTCCCGGAGGACAGGCGGCTTGCGATCTTGGCTGTTTGCGTCTCGGAATGGCAGGCGATGTTGGCCGACGCAGTGGTCGAAACCCACGACCGGATCGTCGGCCGTCTCTACCGTGCTTCGGAGCGTATTTGCCATGCAAAGGTCGCAGACGAAGCGGGGGTGGTGCGTGACACCCTGAAATCCTTCGCCGAGATCGGGGGCGCCCTGGTCGATGCACAGGATGATGGCCAGCCGCTGGGCGATGTCATCGCGAGTGGGTCAGGGTGGGACGGCTTAAAAACCCTTGTTGCAATGGCAACCAGGCTGACCGCCACCATGGCCGACGATCCGCTCAATCATGTGCTCGACGGTTATCACCGCTTCCGCCGATACGCTCCACGCATGTTGCGCCTGCTCGATCTGCGAGCTGCGCCCGTTGCACTGCCGCTTCTGGAAGCGGTGACGGCCCTTCGTACCGGTTTGAACGATGCCGCGATGACCAGCTTCTTGCGGCCCAGCTCGAAATGGCATCGCCACCTTCGGGCCCAGAGGGCTGGCGACGCTCGCCTATGGGAGATCGCGGTGCTGTTCCATCTGCGCGATGCGTTCCGCTCCGGAGATGTCTGGCTTACTAGGTCCCGGCGCTATGGCGATCTGAAACACGCACTCGTTCCGGCACAATCCATCGCGGAAGGCGGTCGTCTCGCTGTGCCATTGCGGCCGGAGGAATGGCTGGCAGACCGGCAAGCTCGCCTCGACATGCGGTTGCGCGAGCTTGGCCGTGCCGCTCGCGCAGGCACGATCCCGGGCGGGTCGATTGAAAACGGCGTTCTGCATATCGAGAAACTCGAAGCCGCCGCGCCGACAGGCGCCGAAGATCTGGTGCTCGATCTCTACAAGCAGATCCCGCCCACGCGCATCACCGATCTCCTGCTGGAGGTGGATGCGGCGACCGGCTTCACCGAAGCGTTCACCCATCTGCGCACAGGAGCACCCTGCGCTGACCGGATCGGGCTAATGAACGTTATCTTGGCGGAAGGGATCAACCTCGGCTTGCGCAAAATGGCGGATGCGACAAACACCCACACCTTCTGGGAATTGATCCGCATTGGACGGTGGCATGTCGAGGGCGAAGCCTATGACCGGGCGCTGGCCATGGTGGTCGAGGCACAGGCAGCGTTACCCATGGCCCGGTTCTGGGGCATGGGCACGTCGGCTTCGAGCGACGGACAGTTCTTCGTCGCTACAGAGCAAGGTGAGGCCATGAACCTGGTCAACGCGAAATATGGCAATACCCCGGGCCTGAAAGCCTATAGCCACGTCTCCGACCAATATGCGCCGTTCGCAACCCAGGTGATTCCTGCAACGGCAAGCGAAGCGCCTTACATCCTCGATGGCCTGCTGATGAACGATGCTGGACGCCATATCCGCGAGCAGTTCACCGACACGGGCGGCTTCACCGATCACGTCTTTGCCGCATGTGCCATTCTCGGCTACCGGTTCGCTCCGCGCATCCGCGACCTGCCATCCAAACGGCTCTACGCGTTCAATCCGTCGGCCGCCCCGGCGCACCTGCGAGCGTTGATCGGCGGAAAGGTCAACCAAGCCATGATCGAGCGCAATTGGCCCGACATCCTGCGCATCGCCGCCACCATTGCTGCCGGGACCGTCGCGCCAAGCCAGATTCTGCGGAAACTCGCCTCCTATCCGCGGCAGAACGAGCTCGCGACAGCCCTGCGGGAAGTCGGTCGCGTCGAGCGCACCCTGTTCATGATCGACTGGATTCTGGATGCCGAACTCCAACGGCGTGCCCAGATCGGGCTCAACAAAGGCGAAGCTCATCATGCGCTGAAGCGGGCAATCAGCTTCCACCGCCGCGGTGAAATCCGCGACCGTTCCGCCGAAGGCCAGCATTACCGCATCGCCGGCATGAATCTGCTCGCCGCCATCATCATCTTCTGGAACACCATGAAGCTCGGCGAGGTCGTTGCAAACCAGAAACGCGATGGAAAGCTGCTATCGCCCGATCTCTTGGCCCATGTTTCGCCGCTCGGATGGGAACACATCAATCTCACCGGAGAATATCGCTGGCCAAAGCCTTAGCGTAGGATTCCGCCCCCTCCCGCAAACGACCCCCTCAAAGGCAGGCGCTACTCAAAGGCAGGCGCTACTCAAAGGCAGGCGCTACTCAAAGGCAGGCGCTACTCAAAGGCAGGCGCTACTCAAAGGCAGGCGCTACGCGCCGGGCGTAGGCTTCGCCATTAGTAATACGCATGGACTTGGGACACCCGCCCGGAAGGCTCCGCCATTAGTAATACGGACGGACTTTGAACACCTCACGATCAGCCCTCCCCGCCTGTAATACGCATGGACTTGGGACACTCTCCCGGCTCTGCGATGTAGCGCCCGGCAGCGGTCTTGCTAATGCCCATCTGTGCAGCAATGGCCCGCACGCTCAGACCCTGCGCCTTGAGGGCCAAAGCCTGCGCCTGCTTGGCGCTGGCTGCTTCCAGATAGGAAGCACGATCGACAGCCCCAGCGGCACGTCTGCGGGCTTTCTCGCGCTCGCTGTGGCGCTCTGCGGCCATGTCCCGGCTGATGAGCGTGCGCAGCTTGCGCTGCTCGTCGTCGGTGATGTGAAACAGGCTGATAAGCGTGTCGTTCTTGGGCGTGTAGAGCGGCGCAAACTGCTTGCCGCCGAACTCCACCTTTTCCCCGGCTTCGTGAGCCTTGGCCTTGGCGTACAGCGTCATAAGCTCGGCGCTGCGGTAGTTCCACCGTGGGTCAAGCTCACGGGCCAGCGCGGCGGCCTCGTGGTACATCTGGCCGGCGTGCGTCGCACCTGACAGCAGCAGGAAATTCAGCCGCCAAAACAGGTGCTGCATCCGCTCGCCCTCGGCCACGCCGCCGCGCAGCGCGGCCAGCGTGCGCAAGTCCTCCAGACGATCCCACGCCAGTTGCCGCCCGTTGAGCGTGCGCAGGTTGCCGGTTTGGCCGCCCGGCAGCAGCTTGAACTGGCGACGGTCGGCGCGGGCCTTGCGGTCGGCCTCGATGTCCCAGCGGGCCACCGGCAGTAGCGCCTCGGCCAGATACTCGAAGTTGTACCGGATCGGCTCGCCGTCCGGGCCTTGCTCAACGTGGATGACGCGGCAAACCTCGCCGCTCTTGCTGTTCACCGTATTGACCAGCCGCAGCACGCGGCTTGCATCCTTGGCCGCTGGATCAGCGCCCAGCCCGGCCAGACGGTCGATCAGGTAACGCTGGCAGGCATTCCAGCGTGGCAGCGCCTGACGCGGCAAGGTGCCATCCAGCAGCCACTTTGCTTGCACGCCACGGCCAGAGAAAACGAGGATCGACGGCGGCGGCACGCCTTCGTCGTAGCAGCGGAACATGACAGCGGCGGCCAGTTGCTCGGGGCTGCGCCCCTGCGCCCACGGCTCGCGGTAGGTGTCCAAGTCAGCGAACAGCAGCCCGATACGGGCCAGATTGACGACACGGCGGTTTGGCTTGATGAACTCGGCCTGAGACAGCCACGTATCCCGGCTGTGGTCGAGCATGGAGAGCACCACGGGCATCTGTGACAGCCGGTAACTGTCCTGCTTCTTGCCGCTGCCCTCGCCCGTCGCCATGAGCAACGAGAAAAAGCCCTGCCGGGCTGTGTCGTGATAGCAACCCGCCTCATCGGCTGGGCTGAAAAGTCGTAGCTGTGCTTGCCCCATAACCCTCTTTCCGCTTGTGCGGCAAGAGGTAGGGCGCTACAATGCAGACCATAGTTTGGGTGTTTCTGGTCGTCTGCATCGGTCACGCCTTGGGGTTCCAAACAGTGCCACCTGCTAGGTTCCCACCTCTTGCCAAGCCCCGCTGCCACGCGGGGCTTTGCTTTTTCATCCATCTGAACTCCGCTCCTTCGCTTCCAAAGTTCGCGGAATCCAGCCTTTTGCATTCGCCGTCCAGTGCAGCACGCCATGCTGCCGCAGCACTGCCGCCGCGCCATCGAAAGAGCGAAAAAACCGGATGCCTCCCCGGTACTGGCCGAGAATGCGCCGCTCGTTGCCAACGTGCAGCACGATCACCAGCCCGCGCTCTGTGTTCTCGATGACAGCGCCCTTGATCTCATGCGGTGCGTTCTTCGCAAACGCCTTGAAATGAGAGGGCGGCAGTACCTCCAGACTCAACGGTTCCATTTCAACCATCACTTTATACCCCACGCGCCGTATTTCATCAATATTATTAAATTTCGCCAAATCAAAAATGTATGGACTATAGTCCATGCTTTTGACCCGTCCAGCCGGTTAAGTGATTACTCAATCACTCTTTTCATCAAGTGAGCGCACCAGTTCGCGCAGAATGTCCGTGATGCTGCGCCCGGTCTTGGCGGCGTAAATCTTCAGCTTCGTGTGCTCGGCCCGGTCGAGGTCGAAATTCACCCGGACGGTGGCGGCCTTGTCGGCAAGGTCGGACAAGGTAGGGCCAGCCTTCGCGGCGCTCGGGCGGCCTGCTTTCATGCCAAGTTTCCCGCTACTCATTTTCACCTACTCCTTAATTACTCAAATGGTGCAATTGAGGAAACGGCGCACTTCCTCAGCCAGCGCCCGGATTTCCTCGGCGGCCTCGCTCGTCGGCTCTTGGTCAATGGCCGTGGTGCCGCTGGCCGCGCTGCTCGGGTAGATGACGCGCTGCGTGATGCGCGTTTGCAGGATCGGCAGGCCGTACCCGGCCAGCGCCTCGGAGACTTCCGCACCAATCTTGGTGCCCTTGATCGCACGGGACACCACGAAAGCCGCTTTCAGCTTGCCGTCGGTCAGCTCGATGCGCTGCTTGACCAAATCCACGAGGTCAGAGGTTGCCCAAATGTCGTAGGGCGACGGCTGCACCGGGATCAGCACGCAATCGGCGGCCTTCATTGCCGACACGGCCAAGTCATGAGCCTGCGGCGCTCCGTCGATCACAACAAAGTCTTTCCGGGCCACGCTCTTTAGATCGCGCTCGATGGTGGGCCGGTCGATGCCAACCACGGGCACGGGTTGATCCTCGCGGACGGCGGCCCAATCGCGGGCGCTGCCCTGCGGGTCAGAATCAACCAGCAACACGTCTGCGCCGTCGAGTTGCAGGGCGCGGGCAAGGTGGGTGGCGATGGTGGTTTTACCCGCCCCGCCCTTCTGGTTCAGTACAGCGATGACTTGCATATACACTCCTTGAGCTATTGAGCGTTTGAGGAAAAAAGGAATTACTCAAGCACAGTATAGCATATTGAGGATTTGAGTAAATACACCTTTTGAGGATTTGAAGTCATAAAAAACCCCGCACGCGGCGGGGTTCGGTGGCAGGGCAGGGGAGGGCTTAGGCGGTCTGGTGGATCTCGTCGGCCACCTGTCGGCACATGGCCCGCATGTCGTGGCTAATAACATCATGTCGATCGGCCAATAACATCATGCCGATCACTATTTTTCTGCCCGCGTTTATAGCGTCTTT
>NZ_WLVC01000081.1:0-7023 GCF_016859735.1 Lelliottia sp. RWM.1
TCGAACTTTTGCTGAGTTGAAGGATCAGATCACGTATCTTCCCGACAACGCAGACCGTTCCGTGGCAAAGCAAAAGTGGCTTTGTTGAATAAATCGAACTTTTGCTGAGTTGAAGGATCAGATCACGTATCTTCCCGACAACGCAGACCGTTCCGTGGCAAAGCAAAAGTTCAAAATCACCAACTGGCCCACCTACAATAAAGCCCTCATCAACCGTGGCTCCATAACTTTCTGGCTGGATGATGAAGCTATTCAGGCCTGGTATGAGTCAGCAACACCTTCTTCACGAGGCAGACCTCAGCGCTATTCTGACCTTGCCATCACTACTGTGCTGGTCATTAAACGCGTATTCAGGCTGACCCTGCGCGCTGCGCAGGGCTTTATTGATTCCATTTTTTCTCTGATGAACGTTCCGCTACGCTGCCCGGATTACAGCTGTGTCAGCAGGCGGGCAAAGTCGGTTAATGTCAGTTTCAAAACGCCCACCCGGGGTGAAACCGCACACCTGGTAATTGATTCCACCGGGCTGAAGGTCTTCGGTGAAGGCGAGTGGAAAGTCAAAAAGCATGGCCAGGAACGCCGCCGTATCTGGCGTAAGCTGCATCTCGCCGTTGACAGTAAAACACATGAAATCATCTGCGCTGACCTGTCGCTGAACAACGTTACGGACTCAGAGGCCTTCCCCGGGTTAATCCGGCAAACCCACCGGAAAATCAGGTCAGCCGCCGCCGATGGCGCTTACGATACCCGGCTATGTCACGATGAACTGCGGCGTAAGAAAATCAGCGCGCTTATCCCTCCCCGAAAAGGTGCGGGTTACTGGCCCGGTGAATATGCAGACCGTAACCGTGCAGTGGCTAATCAGCGAATGACCGGGAGTAATGCGCGGTGGAAATGGACAACAGATTACAACCGTCGCTCGATAGCGGAAACGGCGATGTACCGGGTAAAACAGCTGTTCGGGGGTTCACTGACGCTGCGTGACTACGATGGTCAGGTTGCGGAGGCTATGGCCCTGGTACGAGCGCTGAACAAAATGACGAAAGCAGGTATGCCTGAAAGCGTGCGTATTGCCTGAAAACACAACCCGCTACGGGGGAGACTTACCCGAAATCTGATTTATTCAACAAAGCCGGGTGTACCAGGCCGGAAATCGCGTAGCGCTCTCTTCTCTTCTTTTTCCTGCCTAACATGTACATCCTGGCATTACTCCAATTCTCCCAAAAACCGTAAAACAGCCATCAACCCGCGTCATTACTGGCTTCATGGAGGATCTGAGCAGAAAAAGGATCCTTTACGTATTTGGTTTTACCCGCAATAATGCGGGATAAGACAACAAAAGGATCCGCGCGCTGCGATTTATTGTCATGGCAGGATCGGCCCGTCAGGTGCAAAATACCTGTATCCATAAACAGTGCGTGCGCTACGTGAAAAATAACTCATGAACAGCATCATTCCCTTGCAGAATTCACCAGAACGCGTCTCCCTGCTGCCGATCGCCCCGGGCGTTGATTTTGCGACCGCGGTGGCACTCCGGCGGATGGCCACCTCAACAGGTGCCACGCCGGCTTACCTCCTGGCGCCGGAAGTGAGCGCCCTCCTCTGGTATATGCCTGACCAGCGTCACCACATGTTGTTCGCCACCATGTGGAATACCGGGATCCGTATCGGTGAAGCCCGGACGCTCACCCCGGAATCGTTCGACCTGGATGGTCTGCGCCCTTTTGTTCGGGTGCTGTCGGAAAAAGTGCGGGCACGTCGTGGCCGGCCGCCAAAAGATGAAGTGCGTCTGGTACCGCTGACGGATGCCAGTTTTGTGCGTCAGATGGAAAGCTGGATGGTCACCACCCGCCCCCGCCGGCGTGAGCCGTTATGGCCGGTCACGGATGAGACAATGCGCAACTGGCTGAAACAGGCGGTGAAGCGGGCTGAAGCTGACGGCGTGCATTTTTCGATCCCCGTGACGCCGCATACTTTCCGTCACAGCTATATTATGCACATGCTTTATCACCGGCAGCCCAGGAAGGTCATCCAGGCACTGGCCGGGCATAAGGATCCGCGCTCGATGGAAGTCTATACCCGGGTATTTGCGCTGGACATGGCTGCCACCCTGGCCGTTCCCTTTACCGGTGATGGGCGAGATGCCGCGGAGATCCTTCGCTCCCTGCCCCCGGCCGGCTGAGATTGACGGCCCTGGCATGACGTCCTGTATTCCGCTAATACGAAATACAGGAGCAGAGCGCATTCAGTGCCCCTCCCTGCTCCAGCACACCAGGACATCATTCGGATGACTGAACAGCCGTGGTCTTGCACGGTGACCTGCAAGCCTGCAGGCATCGACATACCGCAGACAAGACAGGACACAGGCCGTACATCCCACAGTGTATTGTTTCCTGAAAGCTCAGTGAATCATCCCGTTAATTGCGAAAGTCATTCACCCCTGTGGCTCACTCCCTTCTGCCATCGGTCTCCTGTTCGCATTTAGCAGTGTGAAGCTGGCGCCGGGTTATACAGACAGCTGCAGTCTCATCCTGCCGGGCTAAACCTGCAATACACAGGGGAACGGATACCGTCAGGTAACATGACCGTCTCAGCATCCGATTGAGATTTTCGTAAGGGGTATAGAGCTTTACTGAAAAATTGACTGTGGCATGTTAACACGTGTGGAGCAGTGCACAGACCTGGGAATATCGCCGTTAAACCCGCATACCGTAGTCAATATCTGCGTATCACGGCCTGAAATCACATATGACAGTCAATATTGTTCGATCATGGCAGACATGATGGAGAACACATATTGACTGCGGTATGCGTGATGCATATCACAGTCAATGGAATGTCCTTAGCGGCATCCGGCAGTCATGTTATGCATATCGCAGTCAATTTTCTGGCTTCATCGCTGAGAGAGCTTCGGCCAGTTTAAGGGGATCGATGCCAGCAGCCTTCAGCGCCTTAATGACTTCGTCATAATTTTGCTCTGGCGCCTTCTCTTCTTCCTCTTTGCGCGGAACCTTCACAGGACCACTGATGAGTTTGGGGTTGCGATAATGCACGCTGAAATAGGTGGCTCGGCCACGTTTAAACTCAGTGTAATCCAGATAACCAATATCCCGCAGCTGCTCCATCGCCTTACGTACCGTGTGGTTCTGCGTATAGACATTTGAGGTGAGATTCAGCCGGTCACGCATCCGTTTCATGGAAATAGGTGCAGGATTCTGGGGAAGACTTTCGATGTAGGTATAAAGCGCCTGGGCTGATTCCTTGCGCTGCAGGGCGTCAATGGCTTTCAGCCGCAGCAGTACCCTTCTGTCCATGTGGTAAAGCTCAAACAGCTTAGGTTCAGCCTTGATCTCAACGATATCCTCGTTGATGTCATAATAGGCTGACTGCACCAGATGTGTGGTCCATCCTTTGGTCTCGCTCTGGAACTTCAGCGTAACCGAGGCGAGTTTAAACAGGGAATTACTGATGCGATCGCGCATTTTTTTGTTTGAACGACGGGAGTCAAATCCGCACATCTTAACGAATTCGACGAACGACAGTTCCAGGGTGTCACTTTTTACCCCATACTCCGACATGGAGCGAATTATCCCCAGCCAGACTTTAAAATCCGTGTCCATATCAAGACGCGAACCGGTGATCTTAACGTCAGTGTATCCTTCGCTTTTGGCAATGGACAGCTGTACAAGCTCCTCAGTCGCGTCTGTAACGTTTTTCCGGTTCGCCTTGCTCTTCCCTGTTGATTTCAGAGTTGGGACGAAGAGACCGAGTCTCATGAGCGCTACTGGCTGCACGGTACTGGTGCTGTTGACATCCAGCTTAACAACTTCACCGGTTGTCTTATCAACCTCCTGAAGGTTCAGAAGTAAGCTGTTATTTTCGCTCGTCATCTTGATCCTCAACGGTTATCCACAAAAGGATGTAGTAATACGTATCGCAGTCAACGGATATACATACCTCAGTAAATACCGTTGCATATCACAGTATTAGATTATGCATATAACAGTCAACATTTTACATTCCACAGTCGATCCAGACAGACGTTAAAGCCAGTTACAGCGCATGCTGGAGCGATCCGGGGATCTCTTTTGGATCTCATTATGATCTCCTTGGGATCAATTATTGGATCGAGACCATGAATAACCCAGATACAAGCCCGGAAGCGCCACACCAGATATCCAGAACCCTGGCCTTATTTTCCTGAATACGCTCTGGAAGATTGAGATCTACAGGTACAACAATGAAACATTGACTGCGGTATGCTGAGTCGTCTTTCCTCTTCCTCGACACAGATGCGGTAAGCATCATACCATAGTCAATATATTACATACCGCAGTCAATTTCATTATAACTGGCTGATCCCGAGCCATCTTTAGCAACCCGACGTACGTGCAATCTGTGAATTCTGTGATTTTCCGCTTCCTCGCCGCTTTCTCACTGTGTGAGATCGCTTACTGCGGCGAGCGGCAGTGATTAATATTGACTGCGGTATGTACTCTTTTGTAATCCCCTGCGTTCTTTCATTACCCAATGTGGTTCACTTTGCACTTTTTCGTGCACTTTGCGATTTTATTGTTGCTTTGCAATAAATTCCAAGATTTAATAAAATAATGCAAAGTGATGATTAAAGGATGTTCAGTATGGGACTCATGGATACACTCAACCAGTGCATAAGTGCTGGTCATGAAATGACGAAAGCAATCGCCATTGCACAGTTTAATGATGACAGTCCGGAAGCCCGGAAAATAACCCGGCGCTGGAGGATTGGTGAAGCGGCAGATTTAGTTGGCGTGTCATCTCAGGCTATCAGGGATGCCGAGAAAGCTGGCCGGCTGCCGCACCCTGATATGGAAACCCGTGGGAGAGTTGAGCAACGCGTTGGTTATACCATCGAACAAATCAATCACATGCGGGATGTATTTGGTACACGACTGCGCCGTGCTGAAGATGCGTTTCCGCCGGTGATTGGCGTTGCAGCTCACAAAGGTGGTGTTTACAAAACCTCAGTATCCGTTCACCTGGCTCAGGATCTTGCTCTGAAAGGACTCCGTGTTCTGCTTGTTGAAGGCAATGACCCACAGGGAACTGCTTCTATGTATCACGGATGGGTGCCCGATCTTCATATTCATGCTGAGGACACTCTCCTGCCCTTTTATCTTGGGGAAAAGGATGACGCCAGCTACGCTATAAAGCCCACCTGCTGGCCTGGCCTTGATATCATCCCGTCCTGTCTGGCACTGCACCGCATTGAAACCGAGCTGATGGGGAAATTTGACGAAGGCAAATTACCTGCTGACCCGCACCTGATGCTCCGTCTGGCCATTGAAACTGTCGCTCATGATTATGACGTGATAGTTATCGACAGCGCACCCAACCTTGGTATCGGTACGATAAATGTTGTATGCGCTGCTGATGTTCTGATTGTCCCTACTCCGGCAGAGCTGTTCGACTACACCTCCGCACTGCAGTTTTTCGATATGCTTCGTGACCTGCTTAAGAACGTGGATCTTAAAGGCTTCGAGCCAGATGTCCGTATTCTGCTTACCAAATACAGTAATAATAATGGCTCGCAGTCCCCGTGGATGGAAGAACAAATTCGGGATGCCTGGGGAAGCATGGTCCTTAAAAATGTTGTGCGCGAAACGGATGAAGTCGGCAAAGGTCAGATCCGTATGAGAACCGTTTTTGAACAGGCTATTGATCAACGTTCTTCAACCGGTGCCTGGCGTAATGCCCTCTCTATCTGGGAGCCTGTTTGCAATGAGATTTTTGATCGTCTGATTAAACCACGCTGGGAGATTAGATAATGAAGCGTGCTCCTGTCATTCCAAGACATACCACACATACTCAATCGACTGAAGATACTTCATCACCGGCGCCGGCCGCGCCGATGGTGGATTCATTAATTGCGCGCGTGGGTGCTATGGCCCGCGGTAATGCAATCTCTCTTCCGGTAAGTGGACGGGAAGTAAAATTTACCCTTGAGGTGCTCCGGGGAGACTCTGTTGAGAGCGCTTCACGCGTATGGTCAGGCAATGAGCGCGATCAGGAACTACTTACCGAAGATGCTCTGGATGATCTCATTCCTTCATTTTTACTGACCGGTCAGCAGACTCCAGCTTTCGGCCGCCGGGTTTCTGATGTCATAGAAATTGCAGACGGCAGCCGTCGCCGTAAAGCCGCAATCCTGACGGAAAGTGATTATCGCGTTCTGGTTGGTGAACTGGACGATGAGCAGATGGCTGCATTGTCCCGACTGGGTAACGATTATCGGCCGACGAGTGCTTATGAACGTGGCCTGCGTTATACAAGCCGGCTGCAGAATGAGTTTGCAGGAAATATTTCTGCGCTTGCCGATGCGGAAAACATTTCTCGTAAGATCATTACCCGCTGTATTAATACGGCCAAACTGCCTAAATCCGTTGTTGCCCTGTTTGCACATCCTGGAGAACTGTCTGCCCGGTCAGGTGAAGCCCTTCAGAAGGCTTTTGCAGATAAAGAAGAATTACTGAAGCAGCAGGCTGAGACTCTCCACGATCAGAAGAAAGCGGGACTAATCTTTGAAGCTGAAGAGGTCATTAGTCTTTTAACATCCGTACTGAAACAATCTCCCGCATCAAGAGTTAATCTGAGCTCACGTCATCAGTTTGCTCCAGGGGCAACAGCATTGTATAAGGGCGATAAAATGGTGCTTAACCTGGATAAGTCCCGCATTCCTGCGGAGTGTATAGAGAAAATAGAAGCCATTCTTAAGGAGCTTGAGAAACCAGGAGTCTGATGCGGACACGCATTATTCTACGGTGATCTCCCTTTACTTCATTTCCTTTCTCACAGGCCAGAAAACATAACTGGCCTGAATATTCTCTCTGGGACCACGGTCCCACCTGCGTCATCTGTCAGCTTATCTGCCTTGGACCACGGTCCCACCTGCATCGCCGGTCAGGTTATCTCCCTGGGACCACGGTCCCACCTGCATCGTCGGTCAGCTTATCTGCCTGGGACCACGGTCCCACCTGCGTCATC
>NZ_WLVC01000082.1:0-6854 GCF_016859735.1 Lelliottia sp. RWM.1
GGTAAGCAGAGTTTTTGAAATGTAAGGCCTTTGAATAAGACAAAAGGCTGCCTCATCGCTAACTTTGCAACAGTGCCGGGATTACGTGAAGCATCCACATAAAGCAACTAACCATGATCGCAATAGCACAACCAATTGGAATCCATGTGCTCAACCACGTCTGGATTGATGTAGCGGTTGATTCACCAGTATCGGTGCCAGCGGCCAGCGCAATTTGCGGCAGGGCAATGGACAAAACGCCCATAACTACCGCAGGGCCATACTTCTTAAACAACGTGGTCATACTTTCTCCTTACTCACTATCTTCTGTTGATTGCAGATTTAACCGGCATTCTTCAACGCCACACTTATCTTTCAAAAACTCTGCCAGTAGCCTTAAATCAGCCCAGGTTCGTAGTTCATGCTCTTTGTTAACCCGAATGGAACATGCGATCTGGCCCAACTGTTCATCGTCTATCTGAAAAACGGGATACCACGTCTTTAATGAAACCCGTTTTATCGTTACCTCCTTCACTTTTCCTGTTTCAAATAGCTCCAGGATCTGTGATTGCAATACAAGGTACAAACGTTCCATCCATAACCTCACTCCCCCTTCGCTGTTTCCTGTTTGGTTAAAAAGGCATCCGTATTATTTCGGCTGAAGGCATCGCCATCACCCGAACCAAAAACATCTTGTTCACCGTCATACTGCGTGGCCGTACTTTTTGCCTGCTGAGGCTCAGTCGCGGTGCTGTCCTCACTGGTCTGGCCATCAGGTAGCAGCGTAGGGATTTTCAAATCAGTTGATTGACGCGCCACGTTGATAACTTTCGTGACATACCCGTTAGAAATCCCGTTTATGAGTGAGCCGGTGTTGTAGCAGGAAAGCGCGTGTCTCAGCGCAACCTGCCCGGCTGGATAGGATTTCAGGGCGCTATCATAACAGGCTTTAAGGATGGTCTGGCTCGCCCGCAGGTTGATGCAGGGCTTGAAAATATCGTCAACCGAAAGACCCAGGCCCACTAAATTATTTGAGTTAATTTGTGCAAGGCCCATATCAAAACTTTTATTATCCTTCAGCAGAACTTTCGAAACGCTGACGGCCTCAGCTTCAGTACGTGGTTGCTGTTTTAACTGGGTACTACCACCGTTAATATTGATCCTGTACGGCCCATTTGAGGACTCATGGCCGACGATGTACGCCATTGTTAAGGGTGAAACATCAGGCGCACATCTCTGCGCAAGCCTGGCAACTTCATCTGAGGCAGGCGCAGCACTGGCACGGCCAGCACAAGCAAGGCAGGCCAGAGCGAGAACCAGAAGTTTTGGATGTTTACTCATTTACGTTTCACCGCGTAATTGTAATTTCGACGACTTATGTTTATGATAAGGGCTAATGAGATCGTGTCAAGAAGAAACGAAAAGAAAACCTCTGAAGGAAGGAAGGTAATGCTGGTTCCCCTGAAATCAGAAAAACGCCCCAAAGGTGAACCCATGTATCGTGACCCGGATAACCCTTTTAATACGTGGACTGGTATAGGGAAGCGCCCGGCCTGGCTAACTGCAAAATTGGACGCTGGCATTAGCCTGGAAGCCATGAAAATGCAGGGCGTTGCCAACCCCAGAGAACATAGACAAGTAAAATACCGCGACCCCAGGAACGCAGAAAATACCTGGTCCGGGACTGGCCGCCGACCAACATGGCTCAAAGAGCTGCTTGATAGTGGTTTATCACTTGATGATCTAAAGATATAACCGGAGAGTATAAAAATGGGCGATGTTATTGATTTTGCGGAAAAGCAAAAAGGCAGAAGGAAGAAAAAGGCATTTTCCATTCCGCCCATTTTAAGAAAATTCCGAGTCCATGCTATCAGGTTACTCGCCAGCATCATCAAATCCGGCTCTTATTCAGTTGCTTATATCGTTAAGAAAATTACAGGAAAGTTAATCAAGTTGTTCGCAATGTTAACGATTTTCGTTTTTATTGTCGAATATATCGCAGGCGATATAGGTTACAAATCTATTTATAACTCTGCGTTATTATTAATATTACTTACCGTTATCAACATTCTGGCGGGTGTATATCTGAACAAACTGTTAAGGACAAAACAATGAAGAAACTCTTAATCCCTCTGATAGCAGCTGGTAGTCTGCTTTATCTTCCTGCCAGCCATGCTGAAGATCCCTGCAAAGTTATTATGTGCATGGCGGGCAAGCTCACCGGCGATAGCGGCGGAAGCGAGTGTAACAGTGCTGAAGCTGCTTTCTTCAATATCGTTAAAAAGAACAAGCACGGCTTTTTACCCAACCACACGAGGGATGCCAGGAAGGCTTTTCTTAATGAATGCCCGGATAATGGCGAAGGTGGAAGTAACCAGTCGATGATAAGCCAGATCATAAGTAAATACGGGAAAGTTCGCTTATAGGCGGGCTAGGAATAATCTCAATTTAAGGAGCCAACGTGAAAAAAATTATATTAAGTGCATTAGCCTGTACAGCTCTCTTAACTGGTTGCGTCAGCCAAGATAAAGGTAATGCGATGCAGAGCCAGATGAATAACCAGCAACGCCAGATTAACGAATTATCCGTTCGTTTGCAGTCTGCGGAGTCCCGGCTATCAAAGCAGGAAGAAAAGCTGCGCAACGAACTGCTGCAATCCAGCGGCTATTGCTATCTGAATGGCGCCCGCTACTCGACCGGCACCGTACTTTACGGGCGGATTTGCCAAAATCAGTCAGGCAGCGCTTCGTGGCAGGTTTACAGCCGTCGCTAAACACCAGGGCGGTTTAACCGCCCTTTTCTTTACCCACAGAAAGCACACTATCACCATGTTCCCCTTCCCCACTACAGAAAACCTTATTCTATGGGCTTGCAGCGCCATCGCACTGTTTGCCGTTGTATTCTTCCGGCGTTCAGTACGCAACCGACGACACAAAAGGAAGCAGCAAAGTGCGCGGCGGGTGCTGGAGCGCATAAAGACGTTGCCGGGCTTCCCACAAAAAATTAACTACCTGAGGAAAATTGATCCTTTTGTGTTTGAAGAACTGTTGCTGGAAGGATTTGAAGCGCATGGCTTCAGAACCATCAGAAACAAACGCTATACCGGCGATGGAGGCATTGACGGCCAGGTAATAATAGGAAAATATCGCTATCTTATTCAGGCTAAACGCTATCGCGGCCATATTGCTTTACAGCACGTACAGGAGTTCGAGAAGTTGCTTAAACGTCATAACTGTCGCGGTCTGTTTTGCCATACCGGGAAAACCGGCGCAGGTTCAAAATCTGTCAGTATTGCCAGTGAACGGATGGAGATTATCAGCGGCCAGCGCCTGATAGATTTGCTCACGCCCGGCAGCTCCTTCACTATCGCAACCGCCCCGCAGACGATGATGAAGCGTACCGCAGCAACACTAGAAACGAGCACCATTGTTAAAGATGCCGGTAAAGAAAATCGATACCATGAGAGTTAATTAAATGAAGTCAGTAACTATAGAAGCAAAAACATTTGCTGAAATGTTAGGAATAACAGAAGGTGAATTAATCTTTGCCATTAAGAAAACTGGCACATTCAAAAACAAGACCATCCCACAACCTCATGAGCCACATAAATCAAATAATAGATTTTTATATTCAGACGTAATGAGGTTTATAGAATCACTAAAAGACAAAGAGAACCGGTAATGACTCCAACTTACTGATAGTGTTTTATGTTCAGATAATGCCCGATGACCTTGTCATGCAGCTCCACCGATTTTGAGAACGACAGTGACTTCCGTCCCAGCCTTGCCAGATGTTGTCTCAGATTCAGGTTATGTCGCTCAATGCGCTGAGTGTAACGCTTGCTGATAACGTGCAGCTTTCCCTTCAGGCGGGATTCATACAGCGGCCAGCCATCCGTCATCCATACCACGACCTCAAAGGCCGACAGCAGGCCCAGAAGACGCTCCAGCGTGGCCAACGTGCGTTACCTAACAATAAACCTGTTTAAATATCCAGATAAAAACATTCAATCTGGGTCAAATGAGTGATACAGTTTCACCCATAAGACCCAATGGAGGCAATATGTCTGAATTTGAATTACTGGCGCAGGATCTGCTTGAGAAAGCAGAAGCGGAAGAACAACTGCGACAGGAAAATGATAAAAAGCTGCTCGGGCAGGTGCTGGAAATCTATGACCAGAAGTACGTGGCTGAACTGCTTAGAAAAGTTGGTAAAAATGAGTGGAGTCGCGAGACTCTTAATCGCTGGATTAATGGTAAGTGCTCACCTAAGACGCTGACGTTAGCCGAAGAGGAACTTCTACGAAAAATGCTTCCGGAAGCGCCTGCACATCACCCTGACTATGCCTTCCGGTTTATTGACCTGTTTGCTGGGATTGGAGGTATACGGAAGGGCTTCGAAACCATCGGTGGCCAGTGCGTTTTTACCAGTGAATGGAATAAAGAGGCTGTGCGCACATATAAAGCTAACTGGTTTAACGATGCTCAGGAACACACTTTCAATCTCGATATTCGGGAAGTCACGCTCAGTGATAAACCTGAAGTACCTGAAAACGATGCCTATGCTTACATTAATGAGCATGTGCCGGATCATGATGTACTTCTAGCAGGTTTCCCCTGTCAACCGTTCAGCCTTGCGGGCGTAAGCAAGAAAAACTCGCTCGGGCGCGCGCATGGTTTCGAATGTGAGGCTCAGGGAACGCTTTTCTTCGATGTGGCGCGTATTATACGCGCAAAAAAACCTGCCATCTTTGTTCTTGAAAACGTTAAAAACCTGAAGAGCCATGACAAGGGTAAAACCTTTAAAGTCATCATGGATACCCTCGACGAACTGGGCTATGAAGTTGCGGATGCAGCTGAGATGGGCAAAAACGATCCTAAAGTTATCGACGGAAAGCACTTTTTACCTCAGCACCGAGAACGTATCGTTTTGGTCGGTTTCCGTCGTGATCTGAACATTCACCAGGGCTTTACCCTGCGCGATATTAGTCGTTTTTATCCGGAACAGCGTCCGTCATTTGGCGAACTGCTGGAACCCGTGGTTGACAGCAAATATATACTGACGCCGAAACTCTGGGAGTATCTCTATAACTACGCCAAAAAGCACGCAGCTAAGGGTAACGGATTCGGTTTTGGCCTCGTTAATCCTGAAAATAAAGAAAGCATTGCCCGTACGCTTTCTGCTCGCTATCACAAAGACGGGTCTGAAATTCTGATAGACCGTGGCTGGGATATGGCCACAGGTGAAACAGACTTCGCGAACGAAGAAAATCAGGCGCATCGGCCCCGCAGGCTGACTCCACGAGAGTGCGCGCGCCTTATGGGTTTTGAAAAAGTAGATGGCAGGCCTTTTCGCATTCCTGTGTCAGACACTCAGTCGTACAGGCAGTTCGGTAACTCCGTAGTGGTGCCCGTGTTTGAAGCCGTAGCCAAACTGCTTGAACCTTATATCCTGAAAGCGGTTAATGCCGATTCGTGCAAGGTTGAACGAATCTGATCGCTCCTCCCGGTATTTATGCCGGGAGATAATCTATGGAATATCTGCGTAAAGCCCTGTCAGCTCAGCAATAAACGCACCTAGCGTCATTAGCTCAGCTCTCACCGCCTCCGGGTATTTTTTGTGCAGCGATGATGGCACGACCAATCTGACACCCGACTCCCGCATCTCCCGATATTGAGCCAGAGAAACTCCCTCTTGGAGTGTAAACAGATGCACCTGATGAATTTTATCGGCCTCATTCAGTATCTGACGCCAGCGATCCTTACAGGTAGTCTTGACTGCCAGCATGCGCAGATTTTCTACGGGAAACTCAGTATCGTGGTAAGCCCCTGCGGAAGGGAAAAGGAAATCGGGTTTTTTATTACCTTCTGTGATGGCCTGCGTCGCAAAGTGTCGCAGGCCGTGCTCAATGAATAGATGCTCCAGGTGCAGTTCCAGAGACTTCCCGGCTCTGGATTTACGGCGATTGCTGACAGAATTGGCCAGCGCAATAAATTCATCCACAGAGCCAAATCCTTTCCGGATGATATCCAGAACATGCAGTTCCTCAACCAATAGAAATATGTCGTACTCCACGCGCCGGCGGTCAAGAAGTTGCTCATCCGGATCAAGGGAATTTTTCACATAATGGCTGGCTGCATACTGAATAATTTCACTTCCCGACGGAAAGCGCAGGTGCCAGTCTTCAGGTAGAATATATTTATGATTTACTGGCGCTTGCTGTAGAGATAGTCCGCCTAGAATCTGTCCTGCGGGGCCGGATATAAGCGCTCCGGGTATAACTTCACCAATAGCGGTCTCAATGACGTCCTCTTCATCAGTGCTGGCGCATACCCAAATATTTACTTCCTTACAGTCCCCCCCTTGCTCATCAAGCTTGAAAGCCAGGAGCGTCAGAGCCCCTGTATTTTCAGGATCCTGAAGTGGGCTGCCTCTACCCCAGCGGGTAATCCTTTTTTCATTCCGGGTTTTACCAAAATGACGGCTGTTATAATAAATTGCCCTGGCTTCGCTGTCAGGGCAATCATGCGATGACACATGTGCGGTGAGAAAAACCGAAGGGTTCAGTTCACGGGTATGGTTGATAGACGGAAAGAGTTTTTCAACGATACCTGAAGGGATATAAAGCCCTACCTGGTGACCACCTGTTGCGCCGGTATCGTTGGCGGAAAGGCGTTTGATGTAGACGAAGTAATTCTCACATGCGATCTCAAGTAGCCAGTTGTGGAAAACCGACATAAGCATCCCCTGTTACCCTGAAACTCTACTCACCATTTTTTCATGATTATATACAAACAGTGTCATTTTCAGAAGACGACTGCACCAGTTGATTGGGCGTAATGGCTGTTGTGCAGCCAGCTCCTGACAGTTCAATA
>NZ_WLVC01000083.1:0-6602 GCF_016859735.1 Lelliottia sp. RWM.1
CCAGAGAAAGAAAATAAAATGCGATGCCATAACCGATTATGACAACGGCGGAAGGGGCAAGCTTAGTAAAGCCCTCGCTAGATTTTAATGCGGATGTTGCGATTACTTCGCCAACTATTGCGATAACAAGAAAAAGCCAGCCTTTCATGATATATCTCCCAATTTGTGTAGGGCTTATTATGCACGCTTAAAAATAATAAAAGCAGACTTGACCTGATAGTTTGGCTGTGAGCAATTATGTGCTTAGTGCATCTAACGCGCTGATCACCGGCGGTTGAAAACCGTCCGGTGGATTGGCAGGTTATGCTCCTTCATTTCATTTCTGGTTTCCTATAGGGCAACCAGGCTGTCCTTGCCGGCGCTGGGAACGCAGACGATGGCATCAAATGCCTCGCTCAAATTCGTTTCTACAGAGGCGCTTTGGGACCGCATTCGCTTTGCTTCCATGGGGTCATCTGTCAATGTCAGGCATGAATCCTCCTTACCACAGGCATCGATGACATACTGTTCCACACTATCCTCACGGATTGCATCGGCAGGCGTGGTCACAACAGAGAATCCAAGAGGACTGTCGGGCGATGGGAAATGCATTTCCGGCACGGTGAGTCCAAGATGGGTGAATGCAATCGCACGGTAATCCCCCTCCTCCCTCTCTGCGAGATGCTGTCCCATGGGAACAGCCGTAAGCTCGCCTGAAAAGGAAACTGGAGTTTTTTGTAAATGATTGTTGTGCGCCAGCAGAATTATCCTTACATCCGGATTCGCTCGAACCATTCCATCCACCACGCCCGCCATATACGAGTCACGTACGGAAGTATCTCCCTCAAGAGAGGTACCATCGAAGAAAGCTTTCATTACACGCAAGGTTTCCAACGTATACTCTATCGACTCTATTCGATCAGAGGCTTTTCGGAAAAAATCGCTGTTGACGTGATTTTTCAGGACAGGGGCAAGCGACGCCAAACGGAGCTTCAATCTGGTTACCCCTGAGATAGCTTTCTCCTGCTGAGCCGTTTCCAACTCCCCCCATTTTGCCGATGAAATAACCGCCGACTGGCCATCAATGGACGTCAACAACTGAGTCAGCGCATCAACGTGGGGTTTCATGAGGTGGTCGATGACCTGGATAATTTCGGCCAATTGCGCTAGGTCGTCCCTTGGATTCAAGGTGTTGGGTAAATCGATTCCGACTAACTGCAGTTTTCTTCCTGATTCGCGTAGATATGATTTAACCCAAATCAGCACTGAGCCATACAAAGAAAAGGTCAGGGTATCCGAAAATCGCTCAAGTTCATGAGCACCGGCTGTTGAGTTGAGCCATTCAGATAGCCGGGATGCCTGAATCGCCCCACATTCCAAACCAATCGCATTAAGCATGCTTCCTCCACAATGGAGAGGCCCAGTTACAGGACGTTGCATAACTGCCAGCCGCGACCATTGAGGTCGCGGCATTTCTCTCATGACCGCTTTTGGCGCAATCCGAGCGATCTACTCGGCAGCTGTCGGCCCTTGGGGTCTTGTTTAGGGAACTGGCTCAGATGTTCGTGAGTGATCTTCCAGACATTCGCTTCTCTACGAAGGATAGTTGTTCCTCGCCCACCGCCTTCCAGAGCGCTACCATTTAAAATTGCCCTCCACCGGAAGTGATAGGTGCATCCGGCACAATCTTTCGACTGGGCAACCCACTCCAGGTTTTCTAACCAATAATTTTCAAGAGGAAATTTTTTCCAGGTTTCCTCAAAGGCTTGCCGTATCTGCTTCAGTCCACAAAATGATCCGTCATTGAACCAGAATATCGCATTTGGTGAAATTAACGGCACCAACTGATCGAAGTCGTGCATATTAATCAGTTTGCTCGACTTCACGCGGGATCCAGAACCAGGCGACATAGAGGGCCCGTAGGAAGAGAATCGTCAGCGCCGTTCCCACGACGATGCCGCCCATCATTGCGTAGGCACGATTGCCAGCATGAACTGGCAAAGCGCCGAAGTGCTTGCCAGCCTGGACACGTTTAACCTGACCGAGAGGTACGGTTGCGATGCGGAGATCATATTTGTTAATTAACGCGCTTGCTTAATTAACAATGGCCACGGGATTCTACTCGGAATCCCTTCAAGGCGAGGGGCGAAAATCGGCCCCAGGCGGCGAGTGGGCTAAGCAATTTGTGGCATCCGCGACGCGAATAAAGACCAGTGCGGTCATCGGCTACAGTCGGTTCCATGCGCCATGATGGCACTGCCGGCAGGCGACGTTAATCGATGATCTCGGCACCTTCTGCGTTCAGACGCGCCAGGCCCTCCTTCATTTCCCGCAGCCGCTGGGCCGTGTGTGCTTGCCACTTCGTCACTTCAGCAATTACGCGCAATGGATCGCGGGAGCGATAAGACAGGGTCGGGTTACCCGGGAACTTCTTATCCGTCAGGTTCGGATCCTCCTCGATGGCGCCGGTCGGTTCGACGACATAAATTCGTTCCGTTCCGCTGCCACCCGCCAATTCGGCGCCCCAGATCGCCGCATCGAGCGTGCCTGTAAAATACACCCACGACAGGGATTTCGCGTCTGTGAAATTCGATCGATAACCGACGGCGATCAGATCACCGGGTGCAAGAGCGGCTTTGGTTCCATGGAAGAACGACTGGGCAAACATGGTTGCGGTAGCAGACATAGAGTCCCCCTTGATGTTAAGCGCTTCTGTTCACAGTGTCGCGGGGCCCGTATTTTCGGCGGGGCGCACCCTGGATACATAGTCGTTGATAGGGTGCGGGCGAGCATCCCGCATGCCATGCGTCGGATCAGGGCGAGCCAAAGTGCCGTTGAAGATAGTCGACACCGAACGAAACGATATCCCGCGCTTCGAACAAGTAGCAGTGCGCCTGACCGACCAAGCCCTCCCGATGGCGTCGCAGCTCCACATAGGCATTGGTAATTGTCTCGACGGCGTCCGGCTCTCCTTCGATAGCGAAACAATCGAGAATGCCGTTGGAGTCGAAATCCTCGGCGCGTTTCCATCTCACTCCGCCGTCCTCGCTGCGGATCGGCATTTCGTAGCTCACGCGTCGCTTGTTCGGGATGCGGGCAATGGCCTCGGCGTAGTGCAGGACGGTAACGGAATCGAGCGGGGCTCCGAGCAACAGAACCTTTCCGGCACGCTCGACGAAACGCTCCAGCGGCGATCCAGGTCCGAAAGCCTGCCCAAGTTCGTGAGGCCGCGTCAGAGTGCCGGCCAGAGGCCCTACCGCGACCATCGAGGCATCCGGGTGCGCGCTGCGCCGGGCGCCGGGTGTCTGGAGGAGGAACCGGTTGAGCAGGCCGAAGCCGCGATACGTGCCTGATATGGCTGGATCGAACGGCGGCCATCGGTGGCGCAGTTCCGCATCCATCCGTGCGCCATTGAGCGTTTCTTCGTAAGGCGACCGGTCCCACGAGGCGTATCCCATCAAGCTTCCAGTGGGGCCGACGGCATCGAGCAGGGCAGACACTATCGATGCTGCGCCTCCATCGACGGGGCCGATCGCCTTCAGCGATGCGTGAACCATGACGAGAGCGCCGGATTGGACACCCAGCCGTGAAAGGTCCGCCGCAATTGTTTCCCTTGTGTTCATTCCGCTGCCATCCTCTATATCCTGCATTCCCCAAGTGGCGTGTCGTTTGAGGTGAAGATAGCCTGTATCCGAGCGCTAGACAAGGATTTTCTGCCGCAAGCGGCACCTGCGGTCGCGCAGACTGCTGGATCTGGACGGATCAGACCGCGAAGCCGCTGTTTCCTTGCCCAGGGGCGGCGTTTTTCAGCGCAGCGGACAGATCTGTCCAGCCGCTTTCGTTCAGTTTGAGCGTGGATCGCGATCATGCGCATAGCGGTGGCGCTCGCAATCGGCGGATAGCGGCGAGGATGGCGCGTACCATCGTGCCGGTGACAGCGACCTCGGCCAGCTGGAAGGTGATGGTGCGGGCGTGACGGACCACACGTGCCCCGATCTTGATCAGCTTCAGTTGCAGGCTGGTCAACGACCAGTCGGCCATGGCCTCGGGCAGCTCGATGCAGCGCAAGAAGGTGGCCAGGTTGTACGCCAGGGCGTGCAGTTGCAGCCGCACCTCATTGTCGCGGAACTTCCGGCACGACAGCCGCGTCCAGCGAAAGGCGTATTTGCCCTCTTTGATGTGCTGCTCGGCGGTGCCGCGCTGGTTGTAGAACCGCACCACCCAGTCCGGCTCCATCGGCAGGTTGGTGACGATGAAGCCGACACGCGGGAACAGTTCGCCCGGATGCCATTCGATCTTGGCGATCACCCGGCGTTCCTTGTCCCAGGACGCCGCCTGATACTCGAATTCCTCGAAGAACCGCTTGACCTTGGTCAGTGACGGCCGCCCGACAGGGCGCGTTAGCCGATGCGCGATCTTGTCCTTGAGGACCGCGTTTGCGGGCAGCCGGATGGCGTAGAAGAACCGCGCTTCTTCCAATCGCTCATAGATCGCCGGGATCGCGTAGGCAGCATCGGCCCGGAAGAACCTGCCACCAAGGTCGCGCTCCGCGTAGCGCGCAATTACGGGGTCGAGAACATCACGCCAGCCATCGGCGCTGTGGACGTTGCCATGGCGCAGGGCGCAGCGTTCCAGCATCCCGAACTGGTTGAACAGAAAGTTGGGGTGATAGCAGCTACAGTCGAAATGGCCATTCCAGGCGGACCCTTCCTGGTCGCCATGGGTCGGGCTGACCGAGCTGTCCATGTCCAGAACGATGTACTTCAGCCCGTTACGGTCATGGAACCGGTCGATCCATTGCCCGTTCAGGTCGGCCAGCGCGGCACGGTTCCCGGCCAGAGCCAGCGTCTCGGTCTCGAACCGTCCCATCTGCGATGCCGAGGCCGCTTGTGCATCGACCGCTCTGCCGCCGACAACTTGGCGCATGACCGGATCGCAGGCGAGACGGTTGGCGTCGTTGACATCCTCGTATCCGGCCAGCCGCCCAAAGACTGATTGCCGGAACAGGCCGTCGAGCCGATGGACCGTGTTCTTGCCAGAGCGAGTATCGCGCAGCGCCGCTGACGCCAAATCGGACAACCCGAGCGCGTCATCAAGCTCGCGCATCACCAGAAGGCCGCCGTCGGAACTGAGCTGCGTGCCGCGAAATTCCAGCCGCACGCGAGGGTCGAAATCCACCCGATCTGCCCGTTGCAAGCCCGCACCCTCTGGGTGATCCATGAAACGCGCCCCTCGCAGCCTTCAACACCATGTTTTATATAGGAAATATAATGGTCAGGACAGCGAAATCAGCGCCTTACTTGGGAAATGTGGGTTAAAATCATGCCTCTCGACAAAATAGCGAATAAGACTAGCTCTAGCCAGTGAGAACTCCGCGACAAAGTGAGCACCCTCGCCAATGCCGACAATTCGGGCGCCCTCAACTACGGGATTAAGAATCTCAAACTCATTGAACTCCAGCTTTTGAGGCTGTAAAAGTGTTCTGGTCGTTCTCCATGTCATTTTTTTATCCTTTTGCGTTTATTGCTGAAATCGTCATACTTTCGCTTCGCCAATAACCAGGCTCACAGAGCATAACGCCCCAGTTAACCGACATCAACGTGCGCAGCACGTTGATGTCCGGTTGAACGCCCGGTTAGGCTGACGACAGATGCGAAGGCAGATGAGAACACGCCGAGATACCAGTTGGTAGAGATGGTGCAGCCATTCATGACCACTTCCCCTTGATTTTGAAGCTTTGAACAGTGCGCAGGCTTTCGAACGCCTGGCGTGTTTGGACCATGTACACCGCAGGGCCGTCAGGTGTGAGGATGTTTTTTTCTTGAACGAACCCGGCCTTCTCGTAGCAGCGAATGGCGCGATGGTTGCTAGGAGATGGATCGGTTTGGATTTTCGTTACGGCCGGGTCGCTAAACAGGAGTTCAACGAGCGAGCGTACGAGCTTTGTACCCAACCCCTTGTTTAACTGTGATGGATTAGCCAAAGACTGGTCAATCCCGCGGACCCCTGGATCAGTTTCGTCTTCCCACCATCCATCGCCACTTCCAAGTGCGATGTAGGATTGGGCGTAGCCGATGGGTTCGTCATCTAGCATTGCGATGTAAGGCACTACAGCTTGCTTTGCCAGAACTTCGGGCGAATAGTGTTCTAAGACTTCGTCAAGAGTTGGGCGTTCATCCTCGCCGCCCCACCACTCGACTATGTGGGGGCGGTTCAGCCAAGCATGGAGCATTGGCAGATCGTTCTCGGCCATGACTCGTAGAACTATTGCGGCATTGTTGGCGGACATGAGATGTTGATTCCGTGCGGGCCTAACTTTGTTTTAGGGCGACTGCCCTGCTGCGTAACATCGTTGCTGCTCCATAACATCAAACATCGACCCACGGCGTAACGCGCTTGCTGCTTGGATGCCCGAGGCATAGACTGTACAAAAAAACAGTCATAACAAGCCATGAAAACCGCCACTGCGCCGTTACCACCGCTGCGTTCGGTCAAGGTTCTGGACCAGTTGCGTGAGCGCATACGCTACTTGCATTACAGCTTACGAACCGAACAGGCTTATGTCCACTGGGTTCGTGCCTTCATCCGTTTCCACGGTGTGCGTCACCCGGCAACCTTGGGCA
>NZ_WLVC01000084.1:0-6553 GCF_016859735.1 Lelliottia sp. RWM.1
GGCTTTATTGTAGGTGGGCCAGTTGGTGATTTTGAACTTTTGCTTTGCCACGGAACGGTCTGCGTTGTCGGGAAGATGCGTGATCTGATCCTTCAACTCAGCAAAAGTTCGATTTATTCAACAAAGCCCTGAATGTGCTGACAGAATTGAAGAATCGTGGCCTGAACGATATCCTCATTGCCTGCGTTGACGGCCTGAAAGGTTTCCCGGACGCCATCAACGCGGTGTATCCGGAGGCCCGCATCCAGCTGTGCATCGTGCATATGGTGCGCAACAGCCTGCGGTTCGTCTCCTGGAAGGACTACAAAGCCGTCACCCGCGACCTGAAAGCGATTTACCAGGCACCGACGGAAGAAGCAGGCCAGCAGGCGCTGGAAGCGTTCGCCGCAGCCTGGGACAGCCGCTATCCGCAGATAAGCCGAAGCTGGCAGGCAAACTGGGCCAACCTGGCGACGTTCTTCGCTTACCCGGCAGACATCCGCAAAGTCATCTACACCACCAACGCCATAGAATCACTGAACAGCGTGATCCGGCATGCTATCAAAAAGCGTAAGGTGTTCCCGACGGACGACGCGGTGAAAAAGGTGGTGTGGCTGGCAATCCAGGCGGCCTCACAGAAATGGACGATGCCGCTGAGGGACTGGCGTATGGCAATGAGCCGCTTTATTATCGAGTTCGGTGACCGCCTGGACGGTCACTTCTGAGAAAAGGCATTTACACAGAATCGTGTACAGGGTCGGCTCCCCTCAACTAGCCCCTCTCTAAGGGGCTCTTCAAAATTTGGTGTTGTGGATTTTGTAACACAGTTTTGGGACAAAAACGTGTCAGCGCCTTTACTAAATTAGAAAGTCCTGAATAACTACAGGTATTGCAAAGTCACGTAATTAAAAGTCCAGTATTGCTTAAGGTTTAGTCTATGAATAAACATTAAATAATGTCTACTTCCACCAGAACCCCAAAGTGATCCGATACAACCGGATAAAAATCGTTATTAAAAATCACCTGATGCTGCTTTACCACCATCGGTTGATTACTAAGAACCAAATCAATGCGTAGCGCTTGGCTATTTTGTTCCCAACCATCAATATTTTTAATTACAGTAGTTCCGGAGTCTTTTATTTCTGCTATTTCATAACAATCTATCAAACCGCACTGTAATACATAATCATAACCTTCATTGCGTATATGGCTTGGGTTGTTGAAATCGCCTAATAGAAAGCTCAACTCTGTTGATAATGTTGCCTTTATTCTGTTGAACTGGTCCTCAAATGAGCTCTCTGAGTCACTCCACCAGCCGCAATGACAATTATAAAGATTGAAATCACCTCGTTGAGAAGTGACCTTAATACGCACTGCTCGCCTATGTTTCCAAAAGTTCACATCATAGTTATCACTTAGGTCAATGACCTCATGCTCGACAATCGGCAGTCGCGTCAAGAATGCCAGTCCCTCTTGATATACGTCATAACTTTGATGAACGAAATCCCATGTAAGTTGGTAGTGATAGCCGTATTCCATGAGTTTTTTCTGTAATAAATATCCATAGTTATCAGCGAGCACGGTGTGATTAGTTAATATATTGGCATCAACAGCCGGGCTATTTTGATGTTGATTCACTTCCTGTAATGCAACGACATCGCACCCTTGCTCGATAATGGCTTGCGCTACCACATCCAACTTTTCTAGTTGTTTCTCTTCTTGCCAACTATGGGTATTTAGCGTCATTAACTTCATTTATTATTCACTTATTCATTGTAGCGAGTTAAACGCAGCTCAAGGCTGCGTTTCTCGAGGTTATTTTATCTAGGGTAGAGAATGAATTACTCAGGTTGTGCTGAAAACTTCTCAACTAATCTAGATTTAATGACATCCACTCCTGGACCATAAATAACTTGTACTCCCTGTTCTTTAATTACAGCACCAAGTGCTCCTGTCGGCTTCCATAATGCATATTCAGCAACCAACTGCGGGTCATTAACTGTAATGCGCAAGCGAGTCATACAAGCATCAATCTCAGCAATATTGGCACGGCCACCTAAATTCTGAATAATAATGTCCATCTTCTCATCTTCTGACATGGATTCTGAACTTTCATCGAGGTAGTTACCCATACGGCCCGGTGTTGGCAATTTAAATTTGACAATGAGCACACGGAATAATCCATAGTTAACACCAAAGAAAACAATAGAAACCAATGCGAAGCGAACCAAATCACCACCGATTCCCGCTGAAACCATCATAGGTATACGAGTGAGTAACTCAATCAAACCAAAGGCATGTATACGTAGGTCCATCACATCGACCAACGCAAATGCAATCCCTGTTAATACCGCATGCGCAACATACAAAACAGGAGCAATAAACATAAACATGAATTCAATAGGCTCTGTCACACCGGTTAATAACACAGCAAGACACGCAGATAAAAACATTGGCTTGTATTGTGCGCGCTTATCACTATCAACACAGTGATACATCGCAAGTCCAATACCAATCAATGAAGACGCTGCGATAATAACTTGGCCCGCTTTAAAACGTGCTGGATGCACCGTATCTAATAGATGTTGGTAAGTTGTCGGATCGCTTAATTTAAGATTATTTAAATCGCTAACCCAAGCAAGCCATAGTGGATCTTGACCATAAACACTTGCCCCCGCATTCACCCCTGTTAAAAGCTCATAAGTACCACCCAACTCGGTGTAATTCATTGGAATAGTTAAAGTGTGGTGTAAACCAAATGGCAGTAATAAGCGCTCTAACGTACCATACAAGAAAGGAGCAGTGATCGGCGCAGTGTCTTTAGAGGTTGCAATCCATTGACCAAAATCATTAAGCGCACCTTGAATTAAAGGCCATACGATTGATAAAGCAAACGCAATAATCATCGAATAGAAAATAACAACAAAAGGTACAAAACGCTTACCGTTGAAAAATGCTAATGCCTGAGGTAAGCGAGCGAAGTCATGATAACGGTTAAATAAGTTGGCACCTAAATAGCCAGACATAATACCGATAAACACACCCATATTTAGAGCAGGAGCACCCAAAATATTAGTGAAGAATTGAGAGACAGGTAGCTCAGAACCAAATAGGCTCATCACAACCGCCTCGGGATCACTGAGCATAGCGTTATCCACGCCTAATATAACCCCAGTGATACGGTTAATTAAGATGAAGGCGATCAGCGCGGCAAATGCTCCTCCTGCACGTTCTTTAGCCCATGATCCACCAATAGCGACAGCAAATAATAGGTGAAGATTAACTATGATCCCCCAGCCTATGTTTTCCATAATAGCGCCTAGTGTTTCAATGGCACCAATACCACCGGCATACATTGCGACAACTTTACCGAGTGATATCATGATACCAGCGGCTGGCATCACCGCGATAACAACGATAAGGGATTTCCCAAATCGTTGCCAAAAATCAAAAGATAGTAACTGATTCATAAATGATTCCTTGGTTTAAATGCAGGGTAGCCTTATCAAGGCCCTGCGATAAATATAATTTAGTGCTTTCTTGCAAATATATACGCAGCATAAGGTGGGGCAATTTGCGTCGCTATAAAATCTGAGCGAACGTGTTCATTGTTGATATTCTGATTATCAAGCATTAACTCGCCTAATTGCATGCGGTCGATATCAACGATGCTCTCTTGTGGACTTAAATTGGTAATAATGGTCCATGTCATATCTTGTGCAACACGTTGATAAGCATAGATATTAGGGTCGTTAGGTAGCAGCAATTGATAGCGGCCAACCACTAAACTTACATTTGACTTACGCAGAGCAATCAGCTGCTTATAGAAACTCAAAATCGAATTTGGATCATTCTGTTGTTGCTCAACATTGATATCTGCGTACTGTTGATTGACGGAGAACCAAGGTTGCACCTCAGAAAAACCGGCAAAATCCTGCGCATTCCATTGCATTGGCAAGCGACTGTGGTCGCGAGATACTTGATTTAACAAGGCTAAGATGTCTGCATCGCTTTGACCTTGTTGAGATAGCTTTTGAATTAAATTTCTAGCAGACACATCATTAAATTCATCAAGAGAAGTAAACTGATGATTTACCATACCAATCTCTTGGCCCTGATAAATAAACGGAGTTCCTTTCATCAAGAAATAACAACTCGCTAACGCGGTAGCACTGGCATACCTAGAGGTAGGGTCGGCAAAAGTATCAATGCTACGAGCTTGATCGTGGTTTTCTAAATAAAGCGCATTCCAGCCTTTACCTTCTAATGCATCTTGCCAACGCGATAAAATGCGTTTGAACTCCACTAGATCTAAAGGCACGTTGCTTTGTTCTTCCGACCATAGCTTCATGTGTTCAAACTGAAAAATCATGTTGAAAACACCGCCTTGATCGTGTTCGGTCGCTTCGGCAACCCAAAGTAATGCATTGTCGGCAGTCACCCCATTAGCCTCACCAACTGTCACTATGTTAAAGGGATCAAACGCCTGCTCTTTTAACTCATGCAGATGTTTTTCAATCCCTGCCACATTCATATGATAATCAAACGAAGAGACATACTTTTCACCCTTTGGATTGGGTAAAGAAGGTAAACCTGGTTGTTTCTGAATATGGCTAATTGCATCCACACGGAAGCCATCAATACCACGCTCCAACCACCAATAAATCATTTTAAATAGTGTTTGTTTAACTTCAGGATTTTCCCAATTCAGATCAGGTTGTTTTTTTGAAAATAGGTGCAAGTAGTACTGTGCAGTTTTTTTATCATATTCCCATGCACTGCCATGAAAAATACTTTCCCAGTTGTTTGGGTCGCAAGTCGGTTTTTCAGCGGTAGGCTCACAACCATCACGCCAAATATACCAATCGCGCTTAGGGCTATTTTTGTTATCTCGAGATTCAATGAACCATGGGTGCTCGTCGCTAGTGTGGTTGATCACTAAATCCATAATAATGCGAATGCCACGTTTATGAGCAGCACTGATTAGTTCATCCACATCCTCAAGGGTTCCAAAGTCAGGATGAATCGCTTGATAGTCACTAATATCGTACCCGTTATCATCATTAGGTGATGCATAGAATGGGCAAATCCATATTAAATCAATGCCCAAATCAGCAAGATAATCGAGCTTAGCAATGATGCCATTGATGTCACCAATACCGTCCTGGTTTGTATCATAAAAACTACGGGGATAAATTTGGTAGGCGGTTGCTTTCTTCCACCACGCGAGTGGTTTTGAGTGCATATTAGGAGCGAGTGTCATCGGTTATACTATATGCGTTATCGTTAACACATATAGTTAAGTAGAACCGATTTGGACTCAACACAATTTCAGAGGAATTGTGAGCTTTCTCTCATCTTTATGTCGAATGTGCCTTCAACAGAACTGAAATCGCGCTTGAGCAATTTTTTGACAGCTTGGTAGCCCACTTGATAGTAGTTAAAAGCGACAGTCGTCAGGCTCGGGACTAACAAATCGCTGTAGTCATAGTCACCCATGCCTACAATCCATACGTTATGACCGATCTTGAGTTGCTGTTCTTTGGCGCGACGATATAAACGAATGGCAATATTATCGGTGGCACAAAAGTAGACATGATTAGGCTGTAATTGAACGGCCTGATAGCCAGCTTTGTCCTCCGAGTTGGCTAGGGCTTGTAGTGATAAATTCAACTCAGGGACGGTGTCGGTAATAGTGGCTTGCATCAACTTAGTGCGGCTAGAAAGCATACGCTCATCATAAATATAATGTACGGCAGCCAGCGGTGCCTGCTGCTGTTTTAACTGAGTGATGGTGTGGGAGACGAGGGCTTTAATCGCTGCATGATCGGGGTAATATAAACAGCAATGGTGGGGGGTATTTTTGCCAATAAATACCACATTGTCTAAGGTTCGATAAAAAGTCTCTTCGACACTGTGCTTTGACGCAATAATAATCGTGCCCAATGCATTTAAGCCGTTAAACTCTCTCACAGCTTGGCATTCTGACTCATGGTTAAACCCTGTGGCATGAAACAGCATTCGTACTTGTGATTCATTGGCAGCAGCCAGCGCCCCTTTAATCACTAAACTGGTCGTATATGACTCAATACGAGGCGCGATGAAACCAATAATATTGGATTGGCTACGAATGGAGCGAGCAAATATATTAGGCGTGTAATGACTCTCTTTGACGATGGCATCAATTTTAAGGCGGTTCTCTTCCGAGACATAACCGCCATTAAAGTAACGCGACACAGTCATTGTTGAAATTCCAAGCTGCCTTGAAATCTCAGCCATGGTCATTTTTTTACTCATTACCTATTTCCTTCAATAATGCACTATTGCCATATCTCCAAGTGACTTCAAGATACAGAATTCAGAGTTGAGTCACTTGGGCATAGTATCCAATATATTGGCTAACAACACAGTAAATAAAACTGGGTGGACGTATGAGTGTTTAATTTTCACTCACAAGATTTAGACCTGAACTCAAGACCAGGGAGCGAGCATACCTTGGGAAGGTGCGAACAAGTTCCTGATATGAGATCATCATATTCATCCGGAGCGCATCCCAGAGGGACATCATGAGCCA
>NZ_WLVC01000085.1:0-6390 GCF_016859735.1 Lelliottia sp. RWM.1
CTTACCGCTCATGGGCACCTCTCTTTAAGTCATCTTAAATGACTCTGAGGTGTCTGTTAAACCCGTGGCGATTCATGCAGCAGTCAGGTCTTCATCCTCACTATAGTTGCTCGTATGATAGCGTAACAGCAGTGCAACATTCTTCTGAGGAGGATGACCAAACAGGCATTCGTACATCTTAAAAATTCAGTGATGGTAAAACACACCTATCCGATGATTTTCATTCTTTTAATCAATAACTTATTTTTTTATGCGATTTAGTTTTAACCTTCTCAATTTAGAAGTATTATTTTGAGATTATTCCACTTGCTTTACTCTCCCTCGCCATTTTTGGTGCCTATGAGAAGTCATTTTTAAGGTTTATGCTCATGGAGTTATGGATATTTTTAGCGGCGATTTATGTTGTTTATTTTTTGTTTTTCAAAAAGAAAAAGCATAAATCTACCCAGTCTCCTGTTTCCAAAACTGTCAACGCGCCACCTAATGAATGGATTGCTGACATCGAGAAAAAGGAGGCGGTCATGCGAAAAGATGAAAGTGAAGATGACAACCTGGCAACCTTTACACTGAGCAGTGGCCGGGGTGTAGAATTCCGAGTAACCACCAATCATCATCAGAAAACATCAAAATCAGATGGTGTATTAGCTCGATGGGTCCTTCCGGGTGAAATGATAACTGTAGCTGGTGTGACAATCACTGGTGGTCACATTTACGTGGGGCAACGTATGAAGCCCTCCGGTCAGGAATCAGGCGGCTATTATGACGATGGAAGTGAGGCATCATTAATTGATGACACATGTAAGATAAAACCTACTTCTTATCTTTACGAGGACAGTTCATTAGGATACTGGCCCAGTTTTTCCTCTCTTTCCCCAGAAGCACGCGGTGCGTATGTCAGTTGGCTCGCCAGCGATAGGTCTGATCCATCGTGTCCTATCGGCTATGTTTTTATCTACCTCTACGGACTGGAAAGAAAAGCGCTCGTAGATTCCACTGACCCAAAACGCCCTGATGCTGAGTTCCGTAATCTGTTCAATGAAGTCGCTCGGTTAAGATCGGTATTCATTGAGAACCGCTCATTCCGTGGATATTCGGCCCAATTACTCGAAGCCATGTCTATTCTGCGCCCGAACATGGGCTTAGCCACTGAGCTCGATAGCAATTCAGGTTTCAGCAACAGCATGCAATTTAAGCTGGCTCTGGCAAAAACTGTACATGAAGGAGTTCCTGTATCAGCTGAACTGGCGTTGAATTGGGTAATAAACCACACCGAGTATTCGCTGCGTACCCCGGCTCGCCGCTGTGCTAAAGAGTTTGCTGCGCTTTTCAAACGGCGTTACACCCTCAAATATGGTGAAGGGATGGTCGTTAAGGCGAATAAAACGCGCCTAAGGTTAGATTACACACCAGCAAGTCCTAGTTTGCGAGGTGTTCGACTTCCTGTTCCCGACCTGCCTGATCCAAGTGCGTTGAAGAGCCCTGTCCAGAAAATTATGGCTCTTGCCGACATATGTACGGATGAACTTGATGCTTATAGTCGCTACCTTGGTAGGAAAGGTACGTCAGTCAATGATACGGCTGCAATTATGTTGCTCCCTTCAGAGATCGTTAATGAAAGCGCAGAAAAAATATTAAGCTCATTCAAACGCTGGGCTGATGAGGCGATCCTCGTCAAGGAGGGGTTAGTCTCAGTTGCTGACTTTTGGGCACATATGAATGCCAGTTGCCCCAATAAGATCAATAAAAAAGAGGCCGATTTGATGCAGGCCTTTGCTCTGAAGATGGGTTACGGTCTGGCACCTGACCCGTATTATCACCATGTGAAGGCGGATGTTGATGGGACACTTGTTCTATTCCCTGCCGCCGAAGGTGGACGCTTCTCACCTTCTCCTGAATTTATCTCAGCAGTAATGACGCTCAGATTAGGGGCGATGGTCGCCTTGATTGACGATTTTCTTGATCAAGCTGAACAGAAAGTGCTTGAGAATGCCATCAACAACAATACTGGCTTCACCGATGATGAAAAATGCTCTCTACATGCGTATTTAACGTGGCAACTTCATACCCCAGCCAATATGACAGGAATGAAAAGCAGGATTGAGTTGATGGGGGCCGCGGAAAAAGCTGCTGTGGGCAAAGTTATCGTTAGTGTTGCCTGTTCGGATGGGACAATAGCGCCTGCCGAAATCAAACAGCTTGAGAAGATTTATTCAAGTTTGGGGCTGGATCCCTCATCTGTCTCGAGCAATATCCATCAGCATTCCGCAACTGAACATGATCTCGTCTCGTCTGTACCAACTGATCAGCCAGCAGTAGGGTTCACACTGGATGCTAATGTACTTGCCCGCCACGAATCTGCCACGGATGATGTTCGTAAATTGCTGAACACAATTTTCACCGAAGAAGAACCGGAAGAGCCAGAAAGCGCTCCAGCCTCATTAACGGAGGCGGGGGGGCTAGACTCCGCACATAGCCAGCTTTATCACAGTTTGCTGGAGAAAGAACAGTGGTCCCGGAAAGAGGCGACAGAATTGTGCGGAAATTTGAATTTGATGCTCGGCGGTGCGCTTGAGGTGATTAATGACTGGTCCTATGCGGTGGTTGATGCTCCGGTACTGGACGATGCCGATGATGATATCTGGGTTGACCTGGAAATTGCCAAAGAATTAGAGGGATAGTGAATGTCTGTAACACGTATAAGAGTGAAAGAACGTGACGCTATTATTCAGTCACTTAAGTCAGGTGTAACGCCAAGGATAGGCATTCAGCATATCCAGGTTGGCCGCGTGAATGAGATCACCGCTCTCCATCAAGATATTGAGAGGATTGCTGACGGTGGTTCAAGCTTCAGACTTATCATCGGTGAATATGGTTCTGGTAAAACGTTCTTTCTGAGTGTTGTGCGCTCTATTGCGCTAGAGAAGAAGCTGGTGTCAATCAGTGCAGACCTTTCTCCTGACAGACGCATTCACTCATCGGGAGGTCAGGCTCGTAATCTCTATTCTGAGCTTATGAAAAACATGTCCACCAGAAACAAGCCGGATGGTAATGCGTTACTTAGCGTTGTTGAAAGATTCGTTACGGAGGCAAGGAAGGAAGCTGACACGAACGGCTCCGAGGTTTCATCAGTTATTCATAAACGCCTGGCAGCACTATCAGATATGGTCGGCGGATATGACTTTGCGAAGGTCATTGATGCATTCTGGCGCGGGCATGAGCAGGATAACGAAACACTAAAATCCAATGCTATTCGCTGGTTGCGGGGAGAGTACACCACTAAAACTGATGCCCGTAACGATCTCGACGTTCGGACTATTATCTCAGACGCTTCATTCTATGACTCTTTGAAGCTGATGAGCCTTTTTGTCCGCCAGGCAGGCTATGCCGGTCTTTTGGTCAGCCTCGACGAAATGGTGAACCTCTTTAAACTGAATAATACGCAAGCAAGAACAGCGAACTACGAACAGATTTTGCGGATCCTGAATGACTGCCTGCAAGGCTCAGCCGAGAATATTGGTTTTATCCTCGGGGGGACGCCAGAGTTCCTTTTCGATCCTCGCAAAGGTCTTTACAGCTATGAGGCGCTCCAATCACGTCTGGCGGAAAATCGGTTCGCGCAAAAAGCAGGAGTGATTGACTACTCGTCTCCCACTTTGCATCTTGCCAGCCTCACCCCTGAGGAACTGTATATTTTACTGAGAAATCTTCGTCATGTTTATGCAGGCGGAGATCCAGAGAATTTTCTGGTTCCAGATGAGGCACTGACTGGATTTCTGCATCACTGTAGTAAAACCATTGGAGACGCTTACTTCCGTACCCCCCGTAATACCATAAAAGGTTTCCTAGACATGCTGGCCGTGCTGGAACAAAACAGAACGATGAACTGGCAAACACTAATCGAGGGTGTGGCGATTGAAGAGGACAGGCCCAGCGAAATGGATGACGCCATTATAGAGGAAAGCGATGACGACGACGGACTGGCGAACTTCAAATTATGAGCAGTGCCTATGATAGTCTCGATCCCCGCGTCCGTAAGTGGGTTTACAAGCAGGGGTGGTCTACATTAAGGCCCTTGCAGGAGAGTTCTATCCCGGCAATTTTAGCCCGTGATCGAGACGTGCTAATCAGTGCAGGCACAGCAGCGGGTAAAACAGAGGCTTTCTTTCTTCCTGCCTGTTCGGCAGTTGCAGATCTCACTAATGGATTTGGCATCGTCTATATCAGTCCGTTGAAGGCATTGATTAACGATCAGTACCGTCGTCTTGAGAGCCTTGGAGATGCATTGGAAATGCCAGTGACTCCTTGGCACGGGGATGTACCACAAAGCAAAAAGAAGAAGGCTCGGACAAACCCTGCTGGCATTTTACTGATTACACCTGAGTCACTTGAGTCTTTGCTCATAAATTCAATGGGCTGGCTCAAACAGGCGTTTTCGTCAGTCGCATACATCGTTATTGATGAGTTTCATGCTTTCATTGGCTCAGAGCGTGGTGTACAGCTGCTTTCTCTGCTCAATAGAATTGACCATGTGTTAGGACGCCTGGTAAATCCAATTCCCCGCGTTGCGTTGAGTGCCACGCTGGGGGAACTGGAGAAAGTACCCGAACTTTTGCGCCCGGACAAACGACTACCCTGCGTAACTGTTACAGATAGTAAGAGCGAGGCCACTCTTCAGGTACAGGTCAAAGGTTATCTGGAGCGAGTGCTCCAAAAAGAAGAAGAACTTCAGAGTTCAGCTGAACATGACGTTTGCGCTGACATTTTTAGACTTTGCCGTGGCGATTCTCATTTGGTCTTTGCAAACAGTCGAAAGCGGACTGAAAGCATTGCTGTCACGCTGAGCGACATGTGTGAGGAACATATTGTTCCCAATGAATTCTTTCCCCACCATGGTTCCCTTGCCAAGGAATTGCGGGAAGCGCTTGAAACTCGTCTTCAGAAAGGAAATTTGCCCACAACAGCTGTTTGTACAATGACGCTTGAGTTGGGAATTGATATCGGTAAGGTTAAGTCGGTTATCCAAGTTACGCCTCCGCATACTGTTTCCAGTCTGCGTCAGCGTATGGGACGTTCTGGGCGACGCGACTCCCCATCAGTTCTAAGAATGCTAATTACAGAAAATGAGCTCACTGTGACTAGCAGTATCGTTGACCACCTACGGCTGCATTTGGTCCAGTCGATGGCAATGATCAGATTGATGATCTCTAAACAATGGTTTGAGCCTGCCGATTCCCAGCAGATGCATTACTCCACGCTGCTACACCAGATTCTTGCAATTACCGCGCAATGGGGCGGAGTTCGTGCCGATCAACTCTGGTCACAGCTATGTCAAACAGGCCCGTTCCGTAATGTGGATATAGGCGATTTCAAAAGCCTGCTTAAACATATGGGGGCATGTGGCCTGCTCACTCAACTCGCTAGTGGAGAAATGGTTGTTGGGGCAGAGGGGGAGAAACTGACTAACCATTACACGTTTTATGCCGTGTTCAACACACCAGAAGAGTTCCGCATTGTCACCGGAAACAGAACCCTTGGAACAGTGCCTGTGGACTCCCCGCTGCTACCAGATCAACACATCATCTTCGGTGGGCGGCGCTGGAGAGTGACAGAGATCGAGACAGAGAAAAAAGTTATCTATGTAGAGGCGACCAAAGGCGGTCAGCCACCACAATTTAGTGGGGGGGGAATGTCTGTTCATGATGCCGTTCGTCAGGAAATGCTCGCTATCTATAGGGAAGGTGATTACCGCATAGCAATAGGTAGCAAGAGAGTAGATTATGCCGATTCTGCCGCCAGAAGCCTATTTGCGGAAGGCAGTCGTAACTTCCAGAGTTATAACCTGCAAAATGAGTATTTTCTTACGAGCGGCCAATACTGTTACATCCTCCCATGGATGGGAGATAAGGTTGTCAATACGATTACAGCCTTGCTCATACGTTGTGGCTTTAAAGCTAATTCATTGGCTGGAGTTATAGAAATTGACGGCTCAAGTATCACTTCTGTTCAACAGGCCCTTAAAGGCCTGCTGCTGTCAGGCTTGCCCTCAGCGTTTGATCTTGCTGTAAATGTTCCAGAAAAGTACTTAGATAAATATGATGAATATTTACCAGAGTTTCTGCTTGCGAAAGGATTTGGGGAAAAAGCGTATGACATTGAAGGCGCGTGTACCTGGCTGAAAGAACATCTTCAGTAAACTGGTTACATAAAAAGGGGGAGATATTCCCCTTAAGCTTGAGGCCGATTGATGATATCAATTTTTGCTCTTGGCTCGGATCTGCCAGAAATCGAGGTCATAAGGTCTGCTTTGAGCGAGATATAGTCATTCGTACCCTGAGAATTACACTTTGAAGTGATTCAGGGTATGCGCTTACTGGTTACGAATATTGAGCG
>NZ_WLVC01000086.1:0-6339 GCF_016859735.1 Lelliottia sp. RWM.1
GTTTTCCATGATAGTTCTCCGAATGAAAGCCTGTCCTCAGCATAATACCGGGAAGGAGGGAGTGACCATCTCATTAAATAAAGCACGCTAAGCCGGTTGCAGCGGCCGTAGCGGCCTGAACTTGCCCGCGCCGATCTTGGCGCTGCTGCGCCAGAGGTAATCGCCGGTCAGGTTGATGTGCTCCCAGCCGAGCGGCGACAGGTACTGCAACAGGCCGTCATCGACGGCTTGACCGTGGCCACGCAAGGCGTTCGCGGCCCGCTCCAGATAGACCGTGTTCCATAGCACGATGGCCGCCGTCACCAGGTTGAGGCCGCTGGCCCGGTAGCGCTGCTGCTCGAAGCTGCGGTCGCGGATTTCCCCCAGGCGGTTGAAGAACACGGCGCGGGCCAGCGCGTTGCGCGCCTCGCCTTTGTTCAGCCCGGCATGCACGCGGCGGCGCAGCTCGACGCTTTGCAGCCAGTCCAGGATGAACAGTGTGCGCTCGATGCGTCCCAGCTCACGCAGGGCGACGGCCAGGCCGTTCTGGCGCGGGTAGCTGCCAAGCTTCCTGAGCATCAGCGAGGCCGTCGCCGTGCCCTGCTTGATCGAGGTGGCCATCCGCAGGATTTCATCCCAATGGGCGCGGACGTGCTTGATGTTGAGCGTGCCGCCGATCATCGGTTTCAACGCCTCGTAGGTGGCATCGCCCTTCGGGATGTAGAGCTTGGTGTCGCCCAGGTCACGAATGCGCGGGGCGAAGCGGAAGCCCAGCAGGTGCATCAACGCGAAGACGTGGTCCGTGAACCCTGCCGTGTCGGTGTAGTGCTCCTCGATCCGCAGGTCGGATTCGTGATACAGCAGGCCGTCGAGCACGTAGGTCGAGTCGCGCACGCCGACGTTCACGACCTTGGTGTGGAACGGCGCGTACTGGTCGGAGATATGGGTGTAGAACGTCCGCCCTGGGCTGCTGCCGTATTTCGGATTGATGTGGCCGGTGCTCTCGGCCTTGCTGCCGGTGCGGAAGTTCTGGCCGTCCGACGATGACGTGGTGCCGTCGCCCCAATGCCCGGCGAAGGGATGTCGGAACTGCGCGTTGACCAGCTCGGCCAGTGCCGCCCCGTAGGTTTCGTCGCGGATGTGCCAGGCTTGCAGCCAGGCCAGCTTGGCGTAGGTCGTGCCGGGGCACGATTCCGCCATCTTGGTCAGGCCCAGGTTGATCGCGTCGGCGAGGATCGTGGTCAGCAACAGGTTTTTGTCCTTGGCCAGGTCGCCTGACTTCAGGTGGGCGAAGTGCCGGGTGAAGCCCGTCCATTCGTCTACCTCCAGCAGCAATTCGGTGATCTTGACGTGCGGTAGGATCATCGCCGTCTGGTCGATCAGGGCCTGTGCGGTATCGGGCACCGCCGCATCGAGCGGCGTGATCTTCAGGCCCGACTCCGTGATGATGGCGTCCGGCAGCTCGTTGGCCAGCGCCATGCGGTTGACGGTGGCGAGCTGCGTTTCCAGCAGCGTCAGCCGGTCATGCAGGTACTGGTCGCAATCGGTGGCCACGGCCAGCGGCAATTCGCTGGCCTGCTTGAGGCTGGCGAATTTCGCGGGCGGCACCAGGTAGTCCTCGAAGTCCTTGAACTGGCGCGAGCCTTGCACCCAGATGTCGCCGGAGCGCAGCGCGTTCTTCAGCTCCGACAGCGCGCACAGTTCGTAGTAGCGCCGGTCGATGCCGGTGTCGGTCATCACCAGCTTCTGCCAGCGCGGCTTGATGAACTCGGTCGGCGCGTCGGTGGGCACCTTGCGGGCGTTGTCGCTGTTCATGCTGCGCAGCACCTCGATGGCGTCGAGTACGTCCTTGGCGGCGGGCGCGGCCCGCAACTTGAGCACGTCGAGAAATTCCGGCGCGTAGCGGCGCAGCGTGGCGTAGCTCTCGCCGATGCGGTGCAGGAAATCGAAGTCCTCGGGTTGCGCGAGCCGCTGCGCTTCGGTGACGCTCTCGGCGAAAGCATCCCAGGACATGACGGCCTCGATGGCGGCGAACGGATCGCGGCCCGCTTGCTTGGCCTCGATCAGCGCCTGGCCGATGCGCCCGAACAGCCGCACCTTGGCATTGATCGCCTTGCCGGATGCCTGGAACTGCTGCTGATGCTTGTTCTTGGCGGCATTGAACAGCTTGCCCAGGATGCGGTCATGCAGGTCGATGATTTCGTCGGTGACGGTGGCCATGCCCTCGATGGCGAGCGCCACCAGGGTCGCGTAACGCCGCTGCGGCTCGAACTTCGCCAGGTCGGCGGGCGTCATCTGGCCGCCCTCGCGGGCGATCTTGAGCAGCCGGTTCTGGTGAACCAGCCGCTCGATGCCGGAGGGCAGGTCGAGCGCCTGCCACGCCTTGAGGCGTTCGATGTGTTCCAGCATGTGCCGCGAGTTCGGTTTGACCGGGGATTGCCGCAGCCAGGCCAGCCACGTCGTCTTGCCGTTGTCGCGGCGCTTGAGCAGATCGTCGAGGCGACGGCGATGCACGTCCGTCAGCGGCTCAGCCAAGGCGTCGTAGAGACGCCGGTTGGCGCGGGTAATCGCTTCGGCGCTCGCCCGCTCGACGGCGTTGAGGGCGGGCACAATGACCGACTGCCGCCGCAGGTGCTCGATCAAGGCTCTGGCCAGCACGATGCCCTTGTCGGTTTGCATGGCCAGCTCGGTCAGCAACTGGACAGCCTGCCGGTAGTGGCCAATCGTGAACGGCTGGAAGCCGAACACCGTTTGCAGCTCGACCAGGTGCTCGCGTCGGGTCTGCTCACGCTGCCCGTACTCGTCCCAGCTTTCGATGCCGACCTTGAGCTGGTTGGCGACCAGTCTCAGCAATGGCGGGAACGGTGGCTCATCAGCGCCAAGGATGACGCCGGGAAAGCGCAGGTAGCAGAGCTGCACCGCGAAGCCCAGCCGATTGGCCGGGCCGCGCCGCTGCCGGATGATGGAGAGGTCGCTTTCGCTGAACGTGTAGTGACGGATCAACTCATCCTTGGTGTCCGGCAACGCCAGCAGGCTTTCGCGCTCGGCGGCGGAGAGGATCGAACGGCGGGGCATGCGGTTTCCTTCTTCTTGAAAACGTAGGTTTGTGACAAACCCGCCAAGGCAACCGGCGCGGCACGGGAATCAAGGCATTGCGATTCTCGAAAATAGTTCTTGAAATTCTATTCTTGATTGCATATCATCTCAACGAGTTTCGATAAGAAAGGATGCGCATGCGACCGTCTGTTGTGCTTGACATGAAGCGAAGCGCAGTGCGTGAAGCGGTAGGCCGATTTCGCGCCGCGAACCCGCGCGTCTTCGGCTCGGTGCTGCATGGCACCGACCGGGATGGCAGCGACCTCGACCTGTTGGTCGATGCGCTGCCCGGTGCCACGTTGTTGGACTTGGGCGATTTGGAAGAAGAACTGAAATCGCTGCTCGGCGTTGACGTCGATCTGCTGACTCCCGGCGACCTGCCGCCGAAGTTCCGGGCCAAGGTGCTCGCGGAGGCGCAACCGATATGAGCGAGAACCGCCTGCCCGATTACCTCGACCACATTCAGCAGGCCGCAACCGATGCGCGCAGCTTCGTGGAAGGGATGGCCAAGGACGACTTCTTGGCCGACAAGCGCACCCAGCAGGCCGTCATCATGAGCCTGATCGTCATCGGCGAGGCGGCCACAAAGGTGATGGATGGCTACGTCGAGTTCACCCAGGCGCATGCCGACGTGCCGTGGCGCAGCATGCGCAATATGCGTAATCGCATGGCTCACGGCTATTTCGACATCAACCTCGATGTGGTGTGGGAGACGGTACAGGAATGGCTGCCGGCGTTGCTCCAGCAATTGCCCGCCGTGCGTCAGGATGCCGACGATGAAGACCGTAACGACAACTGTGAAAGAGGGATCTCCGATGACTGTTGAATCGAGAATATTTTCTGTAGCCGAGTATGTTCAGCCGTCCGAAGGCGAGCCTATTCGTTCCGTTGTGCTTGAAACCCGAGACTCAATTATCGTGGTTTGGCATGTCCATCCCGGGCAGGAAATTGCGGCTCACATTCATCCTCACGGCCAAGACACGTGGACTGTTTTGTCGGGAATGGCTGATTACTTTCAGGGCAATGGGATTGTTCGTGCCCTCAGGGAAGGTGAGATAGCCGTGGCAAGACCGGGCCAAGTGCACGGGGCGCGAAATACAGGTACCGAGCCATTTGTGTTAGTCTCGGTTGTGGCATCAGCCAATGCCGGTTTCGTATTGGCTGAGCGATAGAGCCCAATCTCTGGAGTTGGTCCAATGAGCGGTCGGGGAGATAGGTAACAGACATGCAGCGGACACGGCTGCTAAACCAGGTCGCAAACCTCCTTGCGTCGCAGCGTGCCGCAAGCGACGCGATCAATCGAATGGGGTCGGCATGAGACTGAACACCATCCAGTTCCCGACCGCGTAGCCGCCTGTCCTGCCGATCAGGTCTTGACCATCGACGCCTGGGATCAGTCCTGAATGTTCTTGGAGACCACTACGTTATGAGCCGCAGCCGCCGCAAAACACCCATCGTCGGGCACACGACCTGCGGCAGCGAGCGCGAGGACAAGAAGCTCTGGCATCAGCGCTGGCGCACCCGTGAGCGCACGGCGCTGACCAGCGCGTCGCCCGAAGCCCTGAGCGCCCATCTGCCCCTGCTGGAAAACCAGGCCAGCAGCGTCTGGTCGATGGGCAAGGATGGCCGCTCCTACTGGCCCGTCAAGCGCCAGGCCGCCACGGCGGATCGCATCGCCAATCACAAGGGACGCAACCCGCAAGAACGCGCCTCCCTGAAAAAGCGCCTGCTGCGCAAGTGGATGAGCAAATGAAGCTCTCCTTCCATCAGCACATTGCGCTGTTCTGGATGATCGGTGCTCCGGGCGTCTTCGCGCCCGTGATCGAGAACGCCAAGCGGCCCGATGCCGGCGCCGTCATGGCGTGGGGTGTCGCGATCGTGGCGGTGATGATCCTCTTCACCCCTTTGCTGCTGCGCTGTCCACCATTCCGGCGCTGGTATGGCCGGACGGATGCGCTGTCGGAGCGGCAGCGCCAGGCGCTTGCCGAGCGCGGCCTGCGCCGCTACTACCAGACCGCTTTCGATGACGGCTACGTGCCCCGCGTGATGCCCTACGTGTGGCGCATCATCTGGACGGTCGGCGGGTTGATGGCTGTGACCGCCGTACTGCCTACCAACACCGGACGGCCAGCCTTCGATGCCTTGGTGGTCTTCTCGACCTGGTATCCGATAGGCGTGATGCTGCTGGTTTTCGCGTCGAGGCCCCTTGGCCGGTTGATTCGCCAAAGAGCACAGGAGCGGCGGAAATGAGCACGTCAACCATCGAGGCGCTGGCCAGCGCCTGGGCAAGGATTGCCGAGGAAGCGGAATTCCCCGCTGACTACGAGGGGACTGCCACACCACAAGCGCATCGGGCTAGCGAAGCTATTCAGGAGCAGATTCGGGAGCGCATCGTCGCCACCAACGACATGCGGCTGTTCAGCCTGCTGCACCTGCTGGGTCAGGCGTCGCTGCGCATGGAGCAAGCGCTGTGGCCGGAGGATTACGAGCGGATGACGCGCGAGGTTGAGGAAGCCCTGCGGCAAGCCACCGACGCCAACGCCAGATCGTACACCCACGAAGAAGTGATGCAGGCGATGCAGGAACGCATCGACCGGGCGCGAGACAAGCCATGTTGATTGGCTATGCGCGCGTCTCGACGCAGGATCAGAACCTGGAGCTGCAACGCGAAGCCTTGAGCAAGGCCGGATGTAAAAAGGTCTTCGAGGACAAGGTGAGTGGCACGCGGGCAGACCGGCCTGGCTTGGCCAAGACGCTCGAAATGCTGCGCGAAGGCGATACTTTGGTCGTCTGGAAGCTCGACCGGCTGGGCCGGTCGGTCAAGCAACTGGTCGATCTGGTCGGCGATCTGCACAAGCACGGTGTCCAGTTCAGGAGCCTCACCGACTCCATCGACACCGGCACACCATCCGGGCGGTTCTTCTTCCACGTCATGGCGAGCCTTGCCGAAATGGAGCGCGAGCTGACCGTCGAGCGCACCCGCGCCGGGCTGGAAGTCGCCAAGCAGCTCGGCCGCAAAGGCGGCCGCAAGCCGAAGATGACCGACAGCAAGATCGAGTCGGCCAAGAAGCTGCTGGCCAGCGGGGTGCCGCCCAAGGACGTGGCCAAGAACCTCGGCGTGTCCATTCCGACGCTGTACCGCTGGGTGCCAGCCTCCACGCACGCTTAGCGTGCTTTATTTAATGAGATGGTCACTCCCTCCTTCCCAGTACTATGCTGAGGACAGGCTTTCATTCGGAGAACCATCATGGAAAACATTGCGCT
>NZ_WLVC01000087.1:0-6277 GCF_016859735.1 Lelliottia sp. RWM.1
TTGAATGGGTTCATGTGCAGCTCCATCAGCAAAAGGGGATGATAAGTTTATCACCACCGACTATTTGCAACAGTGCCCATCGGCGTAGTAGTGGATGTGGTCGATGACAAAGCCGGTGCGGGTCAGCGTGCGCCGGAGGATCGGCAGAAAATCGACCAGGAACGAAGTAGCGCGTGTGACGACGGCCGGTACGCCGACACGCGCCACGGCCTCGGCCCAGCGCGCGGCCGGCGGTTGGAGCAGGCCGTTGTGCACCGAACCGTGGTAGGTGCCGACCGCCAATGTGAGCCAGCGCTCTAGCTCGCGCAGCGTCAGGGCGGCCTTGTTTTCGGAATCGTAGTCGCCGCGCTGGTCAGGGTTGGAGAAGGTCGTTCCCGGCAGTTCGTCGTGAATCATCTGCATCGCCGTGCCGATGATCCGTTCCACGATGCCGCCATAGTGCGGCTGTCCCAGCGGGCGATAGTCCAGCCGGATGCCATGCTGCTCGCAACCCCGGCGCAGGGCCTCGCTCTTGAACTCGGCCGCGTTGTCTAGGTAGAGCAGCAAGGGCTTGCCGCTCATCTGCCAATCCATTTCCACGTTCAGTCCTTCCAGCCAAGGGCGCTTGTCGCAGGCGACATGCACGAGGCACAGGCCAACCGAAACGGCAGACGGCGCTTCCAGCGTGACGACCATGCCGAGCACGCAGCGGGTGAACACGTCGATGGCGAGGGTCAGGTACGGGCGGCCAATAGGTTGCCGGTCGCGGTCATCGACCACGATCAGGTCGATGACCGTATGGTCTATCTGCACCTGCTCCAGCGGCGCGGTCACGGCAGGAGGCTCGCCGCCCACACCTTGTAGGTCACGAGCGGCATCCTGGCCTTCCCGCCGGCGGATGACCTTGCGCGGGTCAAGGCTAGCGATCCGTAAGGCCACGGTATTGCGCGCCGGCACTCGCAGTTTTTGAGCCTTGCACACCTGAGTGACTTCGCGGTGAAAGGCCGCTAGGCTGCGCTTCTGCTTGGTCAGGAACCGCTTTTGCAGTAGCTCGTGGATGACGCGCTCGACCGGTTCCGGCAAGCGCCCCTTACCTTTACCTCCACCGGACTGGCCGGGCACCAGATCCGTCACGAGGCCGCTGCCTTGCCGGGCACGCCGGATCAGAACGTATACCTGGCGCCGAGACAAGCCCAGCGCCTGAGCCGCCATATCGGCCGCTTCGTGCCCGACCGTCTCCGACTGCGCCAACGGACTGATGATCTCCGCACGACGGCGCGCACGCTCCCAAGCCTCATCAGGCAGAGTGGCCACGCCTTGTTCTGGAATCCGTGGGGTGTCCGTCGCCATGCTCACCTCGCTTTGGTGCACACGAGTATTGAGCATAGTCGAGATTGGTGCAGATCACTTCTGATATTGAACTGTCAGGAGCTGGCTGCACAACAGCCATTACGCCCAATCAACTGGTGCAGTCGTCTTCTGAAAATGACATCCATGCCCAGCCCGTGCGCGAGCTGGATCACCGCCCGCACGATAGTTTGGTCACGGGCATCATCCGGGAGCCTGGCGACAAAGGATTGGTCGATTTTCAATGTGGTGATGGGGCAGCATTTCAGATGTTGCAGGCAGGAATAGCCGGTGCCGAAGTCGTCGGCGGCGAAGCGCACGCCGATGGCGCGCAAGGCGTCGAAACTGGCGAACAGGGCTGGATTGCCGAATGCGACCGATTCGGTCAGTTCGATCTCCAGAAGCTCGGCGGGCAGGGCCATATCGGCCAGCACCCGCTTTACCTCGTCGTCGAACGTTGGCCCAACCTGGCTGGCGGACACATTGATGGCAAGACGGAACGGTTGCCATGCCGGTCCTTGCCACTTGTGCATCTGGCGACAGGCCTCGCCCAGCACCCACGCGCCTATTTCCGGCATCAGGCCGAACGACTCGGCCAGCGGCAGGAACTGGCCGGGCGGCAACAGGCCAAGCCTCGGATGCCGCCAGCGCATCAACGCTTCCGCGCCAGCGATCCGGTGATCGCGCAGATCGACCAGCGGCTGGTAATGCAGGTCAAGCTGTCCGCGCGCCGCCGCCTGCGCCAACTCGGCCGCCGTCCATCCGGCGGGCTGCGAACTCGTCATGATCCGCCCCGGAAGGCGCGCAGCAGCCGCGTTACGGCCAGAACGAACAAGCCGGTCAGCGCGAGCGCGGCAACACCCCAATGCTCGCCAAGGAAGGCACCGGCGGTCGTCCCGGCCAGCACGGCGGCGAGAATCGGCAGATGGCAGGGGCAGGTCAACACGGCCAGCGCACCCCACAGGTAGCCGGAAACGGGTTGGCGCGTCTCGGGCGGCAGTTTGTCAGGGGCGTTCACGGCAATGCCTCCTCGTGCGCCCGCTCGGCTGGCATGGAGGCCAGTTGCGCGTCCAGATGGGCCAACGCCGCGCGCCGCCGCTCGACCAACTGGCGCAGCACGGCAAGCTGCGCTGCGGCTTGTGCGCCGTCCGCTGCGTCGAGCGCACGGCACAGCCGCGCCAGGGCATCCAGGCCGATACCCGCCTCGAAGGCCGCGCGCACGAAGCACAGCCGTTGCAAGGCCGCATCGTCGAACACGCCGTAGCCGCCCGTGGTGCAGGCCACCGGCCGTAACAAGCCGCGCACCAGGTAGTCGCGCACGATATGTACGCTCACCCCAGCGTTATGGGCCAGTTGCGATACCGTGTAGGCGCTCATCGCACACCTCCTTGTCCTCACCCGGCGCAGCAGGAAAGCTGCTTCACATCCTTGTTGAAGGTCTGCGCCGCGAGCTTCAACCCTTCGACCATCGTCAGGTAGGGGAACAACTGGTCGGCCAGTTCCTGCACCGTCATCCGGTTGCGAATCGCCAGTGCGGCCGTCTGGATCAGTTCGCCCGCTTCCGGGGCCACTGCCTGCACGCCGATCAGTCGTCCGCTGCCTTCTTCAACCACCAGTTTGATGAAGCCGCGCGTGTCGAAGTTGGCGAGCGCGCGCGGCACGTTGTCCAGCGTTAGCGTGCGACTATCAGTTTTGATGCCGTCATGGTGCGCTTCCGCCTCGCTGTAGCCTACGGTCGCCACTTGCGGGTCGGTGAACACCACGGCCGGCATCGCGGTCAGGTTCAGGGCCGCGTCACCGCCGGTCATGTTGATCGCGGCGCGAGTGCCGGCCGCTGCCGCCACATAGACGAACTGCGGCTGGTCGGTGCAGTCGCCTGCGGCGTAGATGTGTTCCACGCTTGTACGCATGCCGGGGTCGATGACGATAGCGCCTTGCGGGGTGAGCGTGACGCCCGTCGCATCCAGTGCCAGCTTGCGTGTGTTGGGCGCGCGGCCGGTGGCGACCAGCAGCTTGTCGGCGCGCAGTTCGCCGTGCGCCGTGGTGAGCACGAATTCGCCGTCCCCTTCACCATTGATATACGCGACCTGGCTGGCCTGGGTGTGTTCCCTCACCTCGATGCCCTCCATGCGGAATGCGGCCGTGACGGCTTCGCCTATAGCTGGGTCTTCGCGGAAGAACAGCGTGCTGCGAGCCAGGATCGTCACCTTCGCTCCGAGTCGGGCGAACGCCTGCGCCAGCTCCAGCGCCACCACTGATGAGCCAATCACGGCCAGGCGCTTAGGAATCGTCTCGCTGACCAGCGCTTCAGTGGAAGTCCAGTACGGAGTGTCTTTCAGGCCGGGAATCGGCGGCACGGCCGGGCTCGCGCCGGTGGCGATCAGGCAGCGGTCGAATGCCACCACGCGCTCGCCGCCGTCGTTGAGTTGCACGATCAGGTTGCGATTGTCCTTAAAGCGGGCGGAGCCGTGCAGCACAGTGATCGCCGGATTGCCCTCCAAGATGCCTTCGTACTTGGCGTGGCGCAGTTCATCGACGCGGGCCTGCTGCTGGGCCAGCAGCGCCGTGCGCTGGATGGTCGGCGTGGTAGCGGCGATGCCGCCATCGAACGGGCTTTCCCGGCGCAGATGGGCGATATGGGCGGCGCGGATCATGATCTTGGACGGCACACAACCGACATTGACGCAGGTGCCGCCGATGGTGCCGCGCTCGATCAGCGTGACACGTGCGCCTTGCTCGACGGCCTTCAGCGCCGCTGCCATCGCGGCCCCGCCGCTGCCGATGACGGCGATATGCAATGCGCCGCTGCTACCCGTCTTGTCGTTTCTGCCCAGCAGATCGCGCATCTTGTCGAGCAATCCGCCCGGCGTCGAAACTGAGGGGGCATCGGCCAGCGTGGCCCGATAACCGAGTCCAGCTACAGCGGCCGTCAGCGCGTCGGGTGACGTGCCGACCTCAATGGCGAGCTTGGCGCTGCCCTTGGCGTAGGAGACATCCGCTGATTGCACGCCGGGCACTTTCTCCAGGGCGTCCTTGACATGCACTGCGCACGAGTCGCAAGTCATGCCGGTGATTTTGAGAGTGCTCATACCATCGTTCCTTATTCGTGTGGGCCGCCGTGTCGCACGGTCAGCCGTCTTTCACAAGCGCTTGGCGGGGAGTTCGCAGCCGTCCAGTCCGCAACGGCGATGCGCCGGCGACACGAAGTCCCAGATCGACACCCCAATCATCAAGGCCAGGCCGACGTACATCAGGTTCGCCGTCCACCAGTTGCCGAGCAGCCAGACCGTGGCCGCAAACACGATGGCCGGGCCGATCATGCCGAGCAGACTGCGCAGCCATTGCCGATGACTGAACCAACCCAGCGCGTTCGCCAGGAAGGCCAGCGCGGCAAACAGCGGCAGCAGGCGGCTGATGAACAGTCCCTCGTACTGGCTCAAGAAGCCCAGCCCGATGGCCGCGCCGAAGCTGGCGAGGGCTGGAAAGCAGGCGGCGCAGCCCATCGCGGAAACGACGCTGCCGAGCGCGCCGGTTTTATCGGCAATGCGTGTCATCAGTCCCATGAAGCGGCTCTCGCTGTTGTCGTTGGCTTGCTGGCTCACTGCTTGACGCTGGACGGATAGCCGGCGTCTGCGGTGGCCTTGGTCAGCTTCTGTACGCTGGCCTTGGTGTCGTCAAAAGTGACGACGGCCTCGCGCTTCTCGAAGCCCACATCGACCTTGCTCACGCCTTCGACCTTGGAGAGCGCTTTCTTGACTGTGATCGGGCAGGCGGCGCAAGTCATGCCGGGAACCGCTAGCGTGACGGTCTGGGTAGCGGCCCACACCGGGGCAACAGCGGCGGCGAGGGCAAGGGAGGCAAACAGTTTCTTCATGATGAACTCCTGGTTAATAGAAAAATGGAACGACATAGGGAAATCCAAGCGCGACCAGGACCAGCACGGCCACGATCCAGAAAATCAGCTTGTAGGTGGCGCGCACCTGCGGAATCGCGCAGACCTCACCTGGCTTGCATGCCTGCACGGGCCGGTAAATCCGCTTCCAGGCGAAGAACAGCGCCACTAGCGCCGCGCCGATGAACAACGGTCGATAGGGTTCCAGCACCGTCAGGTTGCCGATCCAAGCACCGGAGAAGCCCAGGGCGACCAGTACTAGCGGCCCCAGGCAGCAGGTCGATGCAAGAATGGCGGCCAGCCCGCCGGCGAAGAGCGCACCGCGCCCGTTTTGTGGTTCAGACATACGTTGGCCCTTTTGAATTTGGATTGGATAGCGTAACCTTACTTCCGTACTCATGTACGGAGTCAAGCGATATGGAAAATAATTTGGAAAACCTGACCATTGGCGTTTTTGCCAAGGCGGCCGGGGTCAACGTGGAGACAATCCGCTTCTATCAGCGCAAGGGCCTGTTGCGGGAACCGGACAAGCCTTACGGCAGCATCCGCCGCTATGGGGAGGCGGACGTGGTTCGGGTGAAATTCGTGAAATCGGCACAGCGGCTGGGGTTCAGTCTGGACGAGATTGCCGAGCTGTTGCGGCTCGACGATGGCACCCACTGCGAGGAGGCCAGCAGCCTGGCCGAACACAAGCTCAAGGACGTGCGCGAGAAGATGGCCGACTTGGCGCGCATGGAAACCGTGCTGTCTGAACTCGTGTGCGCCTGCCATGCACGAAAGGGGAATGTTTCCTGCCCGTTGATCGCGTCACTACAGGGCGAAGCAGGCCTGGCAAGGTCAGCTATGCCTTAGCGTGCTTTATTCCGTTTTCTGAGGTGCCCCCTAATAGTGTTCTTCCATTTCGGTAAAAATCCCTACCATGGATTCCCACTCGTCCGGGGGGTAATGACTCCAACTTATTGATAGTGTTTTATGTTCAGATAAGGGGTCTGACGCTCAGTGGAACGAAAACTCACGTTAAGGGATTTTGGTCATGAGATTATCAAAAAGGATCTTCAC
>NZ_WLVC01000088.1:0-6274 GCF_016859735.1 Lelliottia sp. RWM.1
TATGCCACCAACTGAATACGAAAAACAATATTATCAGCGGCTCGGAAGTGTCTAGATTATCTGTGGCGATTCAAATTTCCAATCTTCTTCAATAAACTCCGCATCGTAAGGTGCCGCTGCGCCGGATCGACAATGGGTGTTTTTCCAGTCACCGGAAAGCAGCCAGCCATTAGGACGTTTTTCCCTGTGAGCCACTGTTCGTCCATCACGGGTGATGATGTTTGGCAGATACCACTGGCTCTGATCAAGGGGATAAGCTTCAAAACAGGTTTTCCCTCGCGGGGATGCCATCCACAGTTCGCTATGACCTGCATTTTCCAGCTCAACAAGAACGTCATGTAATGGAATTGGAGTTTTCATATGTTTCCTTTCAAAAAAAATAGTCACTCAGAGTAATTATGACGTGCAGCATAATCGGCTTCGCACAACCCTGCGTCTGTCACCCGGATGATTTTCCCCTGCCGTCATCATTTTCATGCTGATAATAAGCAGACATATAGCCACGCCTTTAAATTACCGGATGACCGTTTCCGGCAGATCCGATTTTCTGGCGTATCACAACTTTCCGGAAGTGTAACACGGCAAGGGAATAAGCAAAGCGGCAATCTCTGCCCCTGCGCGCCCGGTCACGGGGCAGGGGGTAAACACAACATATAGCAGGAAAAGCAGCTGATAACGTGGCACATGTTGTGTTTTTCTGCCGCCACGCCCCGGTGCTGTTCTGAAAGATCCGGGACTGGGAGTTTCCGGATCTGCGGTGGAGAGAATAAGGATTATTGCAAAAAATTCACAAAAATCACGTTATTGTTGCTATTATTGTATTAATGTCTGATATGCAAAAGAAATGACTTATTTGTTAGAAAATGGCAATAAAGGTAAAGGGGAGAACTTCTCCGTATTTTTATCAGACATCCTGAAAGATACCTGACTCTGGCTTATGACATTTGGGTAATGCCTTCAACCGATAGAAATTTCTGTTACCCGCATAAAGCGAGTGGCCCGTAAAACGATTTGGGTAATGACTCCAAATTATTGGTAGTGTTTTATGTTCAGATAATGCCCGATGACCTTGTCATGCGGTTCCACCGATTTTGAGAACGACAGTGACTTCATGCCCAGCCTTGCCAGATGCTGCCTCAGATTCAGGTTATGCCGCTCAATGCGCTGCGTGTAACGCTTACTGATAACGTGCAGTTCTCCCTTCAGACGTGATTCATAAAGTGGCCAGCCATCCGTCATCCATACCACGACCTCAAAGGCTGACAGCAGGTCCAGAAGACGCTCCAGCGTGGCCATAGTACACTCACCAAAGACGTGCGCCACGACCGTCCTCCGTATCCTGTCATACGCATAAAATATAACCAGCGCTGGTGTGATTTAGCCCCGACGTAGCCCCATTGTTCGTCCATTTCAGCGCAGACAATGACGTCACTGCTCGGTTGTATGCGTGAGGTTACCGACTGCGGCCTGAGTTTTTTAAGTGTCGTAAAATCGTGTTGAGGCCAACGCCCATAATGCGGGCGGTAGCCCTGCATCCGACGCCATTCATGGCCATATCAATGATTTTCTGGTGTGTACCGGGCTGAGAGGCGGAGTAAGTGAACTGTAGCTGCCATGTTTTACGGCAGTGAGAGCAGAGATAGCGCTGATGTCCGGCAGTACTTTTACCGTTACGCACCACGCCTTCAGTAGCTGAGCAGGAGGGACAACTGATGGAGATGGAAGCCACGGGAGCACCTCAAAAACACCATCATACACTAAATCAGTAAGTTGGAGGCATTACCCCTTCACCTGCCTAAACCCGGTGATTTACGTCTAAAACGTATCTCTATTCCGAAGATGACGATCGCTTGGCCTGCGTTATTTTTATTGATGTCGCTAACGCTCAGTTCTTATGAGCGCGGGATTACCGAGAAACGGTTTGCAGATTTTTTGCGAATAGGAATGGTAGCGTGTGCGGGGGGATAAGTCTCTGCGGTTTATGCATACCCAGATAGTATACACACTAAATAATTCGAGTTGTATGAAGGCGGCAAGGGAAGGCATCTTTTAGTAAGTGATTCGGGTAACTGAGCGTAAACCAACGCACAAGAAATTTGAAGTATGACGGGTGCAGAGAGGGTTTAATTCTGCTAACTCATTAATATAGATTGTTATTTTTTTTGAAGAGGTGTTGCTGTATGAAAATTGTTGCATTTTTACCCGCAAAAGGAAGCAGTTCTCGTGTTGAAAACAAAAACGTAAAACTGTTAGATGGGAAGCCACTATTCTTGCACACGCTGGAAAAATTGCTCGCTTGTGACTTCATTGATGAAGTGTATTTAGATACGGAAAGTGATTACATCATTGATTTAGCCAGTTACACAAATGCTAAAATCATGAAGAGGGATATTTCACTAGCGGATAATAAAACGGATGGTAATAAACTATTTTTGAATGAGGTTAAACATGTCGATGCAGATATTTATATTCAAGTGCTATGCACCAGTCCATTTATTAACCCGCAGAAAATTCTAGATGGTATTAATGCGATAAAAGATACTAACGAGTTTGATTCAGCTGTTTTAATTAAAAAGGAAAAACAATATACATGGAGTGATAATAAAACTCCTGATTATGATATAAAATCCATTCCTAATAGCGTTGATATAAAAGATACTATTATTGAAACTATGGGGCTGTATATTGTTAAGAAAGAAACTGCGCTGCAGACTAAAAGGCGAATTGGAAATAAGCCTTATCTGATCGAGGCCTCTGTTGAAGATAGTTTTGATGTTAATTATGAAGATGATTTTAATGTGGCTAATTTGATTGCTGCAGGTAAGCGTGAACGCGATAGAAAACTCCTCAATAACATGAAGTCATTTATGTCATCGCCATTGCTATCGGATATTTTAGACGATTTTGGCTATCGCAATCAAATTATTAAAGGATTAAGCCCGAATATTCAAAGTGCGAAGTTGCTTGGGCGAGCAAAAACGCTGAGATTAAGAGAGTTAAAAGAAGATGAGCCTTATGACGGAATCTATAAAGCACTTTCCTCTTACGAAACTATAATTCCGAACGACATTATTATGGTGGAGAATGAAATGGATGACTTTGCCTATTTTGGAGAGCTAAATGCAAACTTGGCGATTCGGTCAGGTGCTGCAGGGGTTATTGTTGGGGGGCATACAAGGGATGGTAAGGCAGTATATGATTTGGCATTGCCTGTGTTTTCTAAAGGGTATACTTGTCAGGATGTCCGTCAGCGCGCAACGTTAGATTTCATTAATAATCCAATTAATATGTATGGTGTTACTGTACATGTTGGTGATCTTGTCTTTGCAGATTCTGAAGGTGTTGTAGTTATTCCAAATGAGATTGAAAGTGCAATAATTGATACGATATATCAGCGTGGTAAGAATGAAAAAAATATTCTACTTGATATTTCCCAGGGTGTTGATACAGATATCCTGGTCAAGCGGTACGGTTTTTTCTAAATTTATTTAAGGGCTTTGGAATGAGTGAAGAATATATTTCAAAAGGCATAGCCTTATGTGTTAATTGTGTCCCGGAGTCTATAGATGTAAACATAAAATACTTTTGGGAAGAGTTGGCCTTATCTCTAAGAGATAAAGGTTTTTTTCTTTTGGTGGTGACCACTGCTGAGTTGAATAGTTCGGTATTTCAAACAATTAAGGTGCCTTATAATATTATCGATTTTAATGGATCCTATGATAATTATTATAAAAATAATGATACAGTTGAAGGGTATATTGTTTCTGAAATAATGAGACGATACCGTTGTGATGAACATGTTGCGAAAAAAAGTCTTCAAATAGGCAGCCAGTTTTACAAAGAGTTAGTGGCAGCTATCTCACCTGCAGTGGTTATAGGCTGGCAAAGCACAGATATTAATACATTTTTACTGAGGAAGTGTACCTCTGACTACGGAATTCCATTTTGGTCAGGAGAGCGTGGATTGCTTAAAAATACATTAATGTTTGACTTGGGTGATAATTATTCCTCTTCAGAGGTGATGCGCAGTTTTACAATTGATAAATTATATAGAAGTTACCAATTCACTGAAGAACTCATCAGTGAATTGCAGGAAAAATACATTTTAACTAACCCTTCTGGAAAGTATGATTCAGCGAATTTAATTGATAATAACACTTTTAGAACACAGCAAGGCATACCTTACAATGCCCTGGTTATTGTTTTGTTTTTTCATGCTGAGCCGGGCATTGCATCATCTTATAAAGACAGTCGATTTTTAGAGATTAATGGGGCAGATAGAGGCGAGCTTCTTAAGAAAATCACATCAATAATTAACTATTGTGAAGCTAATGGTATTTATTTGATAGTGCAGGATCACCCCTTAAATAAATTTCATCCGGAACCTATTGTTGTCCAGCAATCACACTATATACGACAAGTTGAAGAGAATATTCATACATTATTGCGTACAGCTGACTGCTCTCTTCATACACTATCGACTATACAATATGATTCTATTTTCTATGAAAAGAGAATGGGGTTATTATCTAAAAGTATGTTGAGTATGAAAAATGGGGCATACCAATATGATGATTATTTTAGCGTTGAAGAATTTATGTCTAATTTGCTCTCGGAGAGTAATTGGCCTTCTCGACTTAACAATCTCAAGAAGAAATTATGTTTCATTTATGAATATTTCTTAATAAAAAATGATGATAAAAATAGAAAGGCTGAGGCAGAAAGAGTCAGTGAACTTCTTGCATTCTATGAAAGTCCTGTTAATAATGATGCTATAGATAAAATAAATGATTTCTTACAACGCTGGAGTTAAAATGAACTGTTTTTTTAATGTTTTATTGTTATTTTTCGAGAGCCCGGTAGCTTTGGGCTCTTATCAACAATGGCCAATATGCCCGTAATACTTCACGTTGCTTGTGCGTTGGCTTACACTTAGTTACCCGAATCACTTACCTGAGTAAGCTCATCGGGATGTCTTCGTTTTCCACCTTCATGCAACTCGAATTATTTAGGGTATGGATGTTAGGGTTAAGATAATGGTCGATAGATAATTTTAATCATTCCTTTATCTTTGTGCGTTATTTTCTTTAAATAAATAAATGCATCAACAGTTGATGGCTTGATGATTTTTTCGTCTATTATCGCGCCATCAATGAAGTAGTCAGTATTCAATAGCAGATTATTCTTTTCATCTGTTTCATATTTGCTAAATGCATTCTCATCAGAAACGAAAGAAATTTTCATTAATTCAAGTGCTGTGAATGATTTTCCAATCATAACAACAAATTCGGCATCATCTATTACTGGGATATTTAATGCATAAAAGCCATCATAAGTATAAAAAGACTCAATTTTTTGAGTCATACTTTTGCCATTTTTCAGAAAAACGATATCAATGCTTTGTTTGCGTTGTATGGAGCTGATCAGCGGGTAATTCACAGCGTAACGATAGCTTGCCAACAACCATATTGCATTCTCAATGCCCAGATATCTTAGCTCCGCTGAATTATTGGTGCGGACATCATTGGCGTCGCCATCGATAATTCTCGATAAGCCATACTGTTTGACAAAGTCGAGTGCTTTCTCACGATTAATGTACCTCAGTTTAGCATCTGTTCCTAAATTGACTTCAAATTGAAGGGCTTCCAGCCATTGTATTTCTTCCTTCTGAGGGAAAAAGATATACCTTGCTAGATCAATGATGATTGCATCGCTGAGTTCTTTATCCGAAAATCGTCCACCTGTTAACTTTTCCTGCTGAGAATGAAGAAATTCCAATGCATATTCATGCATTTTTTTCACTTTCTCCAGTAGAATTGGGTCAACACTATTTTGACCTTTAGCGTTACCTTCTTTATCATAGTGAGTGGCAGAAAAATCATTCGACGAGCATAACAATTCAAAAGTCGCAATGTGGCGCGTTAGTGTGCTAATTAATCGATAGTCGTAACGGTCTGGGGCAATAGATCCTGTTCTATTGTCCTGCCAATCAGGTGTTTGTTGGACAATAAGGTAGTGGCCGATAATCTTAATATTTAATTCTTGTTCGAGAATATGGCCGATTTTATTCTGTGTGGTCCCTTCATATCCAAGGTCGACCAGCATAAGCGTTTCGCCTGCTTTAATCCCTGTTTGACGTTGAATGTGTTTAACTAAATTACCTCTGAATTCATTGGATTTTTTAATTATCTCTTTGCTTAGGGAAGGTGCGAATAAGCAGGTCATTTCTTCCCAAGCTGACTCGCTGATTAAAATTTCGCGGATCTGGGCCGAT
>NZ_WLVC01000089.1:0-5840 GCF_016859735.1 Lelliottia sp. RWM.1
TCGGCCCAGATCCGCGAAATTTTAATCAGCGAGTCAGCTTGGGAAGAAATGACCTGCTTATTCGCACCTTCCCTAGCACAACTTTCAAGGGATAACGGCTTACATGAAAGAACGCTTTACAACGCATTGGAACGACATTGGCCTAAAGGTGAGAGGATTATTGCCGATTTTATTGGTGAAGAAGTACAGCACATTTGGCCTGAAAGATATTAGTGATAAGACAATGTTAACATTAAGGGAGATATATGACTGGTCTGTTAATAATAATTGTGTGTGTGGCTATTTCGGTATTTTGCTATAAGCAGGTTTCTAAACGATGTGGCAACAAATCTCAAGGTAAATTTAGAACGTTTTTAACGTCAACATTGTCAGGCATTGGTGTCTTTATTATTGCAATGTTAATTGCTGTGCCTGTTTTTTATTCCGGTGCTGATAATGTACCTACTAATATTAATTCTAACACAATAAAGCCTACATATAATACCAATACTACAGAATCTATAGTTTCATCAACACCAGAAATAGTATTAGACCATCGGCTTGACAATACATTTAATGATAAGTTTATGCCTGATGGTGAAAAAAATATGAATGTTAAATTTAATTCATTTATGAGTGAGCTATCATCTGTAAGTTTTCAACCAGACTTGAAAGGTCAGTTTTCTTACACTGATAAAAGGGATGCATATCTTTACAAAATAAATGATAATATAATGATGATTTTATTGGTTAACAATGAAACATCTGAGATTAACTATATTTCTATAATTGTTCCCAATAATAGTTATGACAGCATTCCACTTTTACGCGAGATTATGCGTTCCATGAGAATAAATGCAACATATAAATTGGTGGAATTTTTGGATAAATCAGAAAAAAATAGAATAGCACATGAAGTGATAGAAGGGAATGAGTACTTAACTCAAAAAACACAGGCTGAATATTTTATTTTCATTAGAAAATCATAATTATATTATATATGTGAGTTATCATATTCTCTTCAAGGCCGCTTTCGCGGCCTTCTGTATACAAAAATGTAAATGCGGCTAAGTTACCAGCCTTTAGTTCATAAAATAATCGAAAGCCTGGTCTCCCCCGATTTTGGCAAAAAACCTTAAGTAATCTTTTACTCAGAAAAAAGTACAGTCTGTTTTTTTCCGCCTGATTTAAAATCTCTCTCACCTGATCAGCTTCAACCCCGCCGACAAAATGCCGTACACTCAGATCCCAGTACCGAACTTTTCACTAACTCGATATCGCCTAAAATCTGAACAATTGAAAATCTCTTTTGGGTACTCCCCAACGATACTCAGTTTTCCTATCTCACTTAGTATCATTTAGATATTGATTGGATTTAAATGATATAGTATCATTTAATTAATTTAAAAGATACTTTTAGAGTGTGAGGGCAAGGAAATGATTTTCGGGTATGCTCGCGTATCAACAAAAGAACAAAACCTTGAACGTCAGTTGTCAGTACTGGAGCCTGTTTGCGACAAAATCATTACAGAGAAAGAATCAGGCAAGTCCACCAGCGAGAGACCTGAGTTGTTGAACCTGCTTTCCCACCTCCGCGACGGCGACACCCTCGTTACTCACTCAATCTGTCGGCTCGCACGTAACACTCGTGATCTACTCGAAATGATTGATAGCCTCGTAGGCCGTGGTATCACTGTTCAGTTTCTTTCAAACTCTATGAGTTTTGATAATTCCCCGCAATCACGCCTGATCCTAACCATGATGGGAGCCGTTGCCGAGTTTGAGCGAGGCATGATCGCGTCACGTCGCACCGAAGGGATTGCCCTTGCTAAAGAGGCTAAGAAGTACAAAGGCAAGCAAAAGAACAAAGAACTTCATAGCAAAATCATCGATATGTTACGTGTCGGGAAGAATACACCGGACGAGATCGCGAAGTTGTGTGATTGCGGCAGGGCAACAGTATTTCGCGTGAAGAAAGAAATGCTTGCCAGTACTGACGGTATTGCTGACTGATATAGCAGAAGGGGAGAAAGAAAAAAGGCTTGCAGATTAGTACTATTCGAATCCTCTCGATATCCATAATGAGCCTGTAATTAACTTAGTGTAATGGCCCACATTGTATTGATGTATTGATTTGTGTGTTACACTTAATTATAAAGTATAGCAATGTCAATCAAGGCAGTTCGCAACACTTAATCAATCTTTAGAAGAAGATTCGGCATGTAGCGATTAAGTATGCTTAATTGCTACACTATATTTTAGTAGCATATCAGTATGCGGATAAAAGTGAGGTGAGTCGAATAATTGCTGGCTAACAATTACTCCCTTGAAAATATGTCATCTACACTATCAAACCCGTTATCCTGATATCCACCATGTCGAGTATATTCTTGTCCATCCCAATCAGAATAATTTTCTATGTTGCTCTCTATTATTGCTTGTACATCAACATTATCAATAATGTCATCTATCTCACTTTCGTTAAACACTATTGAGCTCTCGGATAACATATCCTTGACCATATCCTTTGCTTTTGATTTAATTAAATAACTCTGATGCTCATCATAATAATCATTGAATTCATTACTTTCAGAAATAAAATCATGTACAAAATCATACCAATACTCTAATAAAGAGGTTCGGATATCACCCAATAATTTATCGTCACTAATAACATTAGAAATATGGCTTAAAATATTTAAATCTTCATAATCAAGATCGTCGCCACTGGTTAATAACGTTAATTTTGTGTATTCTTGTGTTTTTTTATAACCTATCCAATCAAGATCATTTAAAGACAACCAGTGAATTATTTTTGCAATTCTATAATTATATTTTGTAAAGTATTTGGATAAGGGGAGGGTATCTGTATTTAAAATCCTGGCTGCTTTTAATTTAACACTATGTGATAAATTATTATTAGATACCATTAATTCAATAAATTCAATGATATAGTATTCAGTTTTGTTGTTGTGAATGTTACTTAATAAGGTATCTGCGATTTTGTTCGCAGCATTTGGTGCAATTTTTTTATTTAGTAATGTGTTTAAATTATTAAGCGATTGTATAGATGAGAGTGCTAAAAAAAATGATGGTAGAAGCGATAGATTATCATTTATTTTAGCAATTAAATAATCAGAGATTGATGGGTTTAGCACATCGTATATCGCGTCTTTGCCTTCTTCCAATTTACGTTGTAATGTTGATTTAACTGCATGTAATATGCAGGATTTAAAATCAAGATAATCATTTCGAGAACGATCGAAATTTATTATTTCTAAATAATTATCATAATTCTCACTTAACTCCTTTTCAGATATTTTTCCGTTATTCAAAGATACAAGATAAGTTAAATAAAATACACATTTAGGTACTTGTTTTGTTAGCATATAATCCCAAATGGCTGTGGGATTATCTAAACTCTCAACTATATATTCCCAGTATTGTTCTGGCTCAAGATGCGAAATTTTATCATAATCGGTAATAAATGAAATTAACCGAGGGTTATAATTTTTATGCGAAATTATTTTTCTATATCTTTTTTCCTTCCAAATGCATTCTTTGAATTGCTCTGGCAGTTCGCTAAACCACAAGTGATTATAGAGAACTTTTGCTTTATCTATTACATCAAGGTTTTTTACCTCAACCTCATATTCATGCTTGTCAGTATTATTAATAAAAAATAATTCACTTGATGCTTTTCCTTGATTTAATATAGTCGTTCTTGAGGTAAGAATTAATTTCTTTTCGGGTTTGGATCGGATTCTATTTATAAATCTAACTATCTTTGAATCTTCTTTGTTTCTTAATGCTTCTAAATAGTTTCTTCCAAGAAAATCATCATAAAGGAAAAGTTGTTTTGTATCTGGCTCAATGATTTTGTCACCTTCCTCTATGTCACTTTCTATATAAACTAACTGATATCCTTCTAATATATAATTAAGACATAATTGTTCTGCAAGAGTTGTTTTTCCTACACCTGGTTCTCCAGTAATTATAAGAGTGTTGAAATGTTCGATTTTATTCTTAGCTGTGGCGAAATCTCGTGTCTCTACGTATTTTTCTGAATTTATTTTTATTTGCTCAAGAATATGACTACTTTTTCCAATAATGTCATTATGCAATATTGATGTTAAAACAGAAGTGCTGTTAAGCCAGAGCTTATAATACTTACGTTCGATGTTTTTATATTGAGATAATTTATGTGTTATATCTTCAATTGAAAATATATCATCACTCCGAAGATATTTACTTCCAAATATACTGATTATCTCATTCTTTCGAACATCTGTTAACCCTTGTCCTATAGCCAATATATAACGTGAAGGATTGATTCTTGCAACCTTTGCTGCTTCTTTTTTCAAATTATTAATTAAAGCAGAGTAGCTTGAGTTAACATAATGTTTGCTTTGGATAATGACCTTATTCCCACCTATATAAAACCTACCATCCATACCGCTATCTCTTCCAGGCATAAATCTTTCTATATTAGTACCAGGCATTTCAGTTTTAATTAGATCAATTACCAAGTCTTCAAAGTCTTTGTCATTTAGTCTGGAAAAATCATAACTATTCATAATCCCTCTCAAAATCGTTACTTTTTTGTAATTGTCTCGTATTTTGAAGTTATATGTAAAGCTGAATTTTATAGAAATTAGTAGTACGTCATTTTTTAGCAATAATCGGCTACCAGTTTTGAATGGGAGTACTCATATGGTTGCCAAAGTGATATATTTACATATATAAATTTATAGTTAATGCGTGTTCTTTAGATTATAAATTTATCATGGATACATTGCGATATTATCTTGTGCATCAAGTATGAAAAAATGATCGTTATTAGAAAAACACTTTTCATTCGAGGAAAGCATTATCATTGTATTTAAATCAGCGATTGTTTTATCTGTTGCGTTGTGAATTGGACTTAACTTCATTTCTGTACATCCAAAAAGAAATGTATTTTTATTTAACGGGATTAATATCATTGACCCTGGAGTAGCTAATCCAAAAGTTTGCAATCGATTATGAGATAAAATAAAAGGTGAGTCACTTGTGATGGTATTGATTTTATTTGGTGCTTTGATTAGTGAGTAATTGAATTGAGGAAGGTAATAAGAAGCAATTTTGGTTTGTTTGAGTTCATATTCAATAATGTCATCGATAATGTAATCCCTCACTGACATGTCTAAGGTAACTTTCCTTTGATTAAGATCTTTTTTCATTGATTCGACTATCTTTCGTTCTTGCCTTAGAGGTGCTTCGATATTATTTCTATGTTGTGGATTTCTTAAAAATAAAGACGATAACAACCAGATTAAACCTTCATCTTCGGAATTAATTCCTTTACTCGAATCTATGGTCTCTAAAAACTCACCTATACGTGTCTCAACCGTATTACCGTACCATTCTTCAATTAGGAACGGTCATATATTTTCTTCTAATTTATAATAATTATTGCTCACACATGCATCATTAGGGTTTGTACCATGTTTAAATCCAGGCTTATTTTTTGGAAATGCCCAGAATAAAGATGTCCTTTTACCCTGATTGGTAAAGCCTTTCAGATAGCACGCAGGAATGTAATGATGTTTTTTGGGATAACTCATCAGGTTTCTTCCCTTGAATAGTAAGAAAATTATGTCTTCTACCAACGCGTACTTTAATCATAATATCTTGATCTTTTCAATAGTTATAGCTAAGGTCCAAATTCCATCAAACCCGCACCAACACTGACATACTGCCCCAGTAAAGTGGATTCAAAATGGCTGTTTAACATAGTTTATCCTGAATCGCCACAGATAATCTAGACACTTCCGAGCCGCTGATAATATTGTTTTTCGTATTCAGTTGGTGGCATATGA